>NZ_JAIJHU010000003.1:0-105244 GCF_022723415.1 Barnesiella sp.
GCCTTCCCAATCGTCATAATCAGTGGCTTTCAGTATTCTCGGAACCTTTTTTGGAGTTCACAGCAGCGGGACTGTTCGGGATTCACACCCGATTCCCTTTTCATTCTACACCCTGACCGGGGCTTTGAAACCAATGCGTTGCAAAGGTAACATAAATTATCGACTCCTTTCTATTTTTTATTAAAAATATTCCAAACCAAACATACAATCCAATCGTTACTTCAAAAAAATAGAAATTTATTTTATCCGAAAAATAATGTGTACAAATTTGTATTAATCATAAATTTTACCGAATATTGTGAACATATTCGTTGAAGATAATACGCATGGAGGAAAACAAGATTTTGAAAAACAATAGTATCCCTCTGAAAATCTGGCGATTTTATATGGAAGGATTTCGAAACATGACCTTAGGTAAAACTCTTTGGGCAATTATCCTCATCAAGTTGTTCATCATGTTTTTTATCTTGCGGTTATTCTTTTTCCCCAATATCTTGCAACAGAAATACGATACCGACGAGGAGAGAGCCAACCAAGTCATCGAGAATCTCATTACTCCGAATAATCCTAAAAATCAACAATCATAAGTAACCATGAACGATCTTTTTTCCCTTGTAGATTGGTCGAGAGCACAATTCGCACTCACCGCCATTTACCACTGGCTATTTGTTCCCCTTACATTGGGACTGGGAGTAATCGTGGGTATAATGGAAACCATTTATTACCGTACCGGCGACGAACGGTGGAAAACGATTACCAAGTATTGGATGACCCTTTTCGGAGTCAATTTTGCAATCGGAGTAGCAACGGGTATTATCCTCGAATTTCAGTTCGGTACGAACTGGTCGAATTATAGCTGGTTCGTAGGCGATATTTTCGGAGCTCCCCTTGCCATAGAAGGAATTATGGCCTTTTTTATGGAAGCGACTTTCATCGCAGTCATGTTTTTCGGCTGGAACAAAGTCAGCAAAAGATTCCATTTGGCCTCTACATGGCTCACGGCAATAGGCGCTACCATATCGGCTCTTTGGATATTGGTGGCCAATTCATGGATGCAATACCCTGTGGGTATGAAATTCGACCCGGAAACTGCACGAAATGTCATGGACGATTTCTGGGCACTGGTACTCTCACCCGTCGCTGTCAACAAATTTTTCCATGCCGTCTCGTCCGGCTGGGTATTGGGCGGTATATTCGTAGTGGGGGTAAGCGCTTGGTATCTGATTAAAAACCGGGAGAATTTCTTAGCCCGTAACAGCATTCGTGTGGGAGCATGGGTAGGATTGATAGGCACGCTCGTCGTAGCCTACACGGGCGACGGGTCCGCTTATCAGGTCGCAGACAAGCAGCCTATGAAACTGGCGGCTATGGAAGGAGTTTACAACGGTAAAAACGGACAAGAACTCATCGCTTTCGGGATACTCAATCCCGACAAGAAATACGACAACGACGAGAAAGAATTTCTTTTCGACATACCCATACCCAAACTGTTATCCATCTTGGCAACCCGGGAAATCGACGGATTCGTTCCCGGAATCAACGATATTATTAACGGAGGTTACGTCGACAAAAATCTGAAAGGAGAGGAAATCATCGCTCTTTCCGCCCAAGAAAAGATGGAGCGAGGCCGTTTAGCCATCGCAGCTCTCGCCGACTTCAACACCGCCAGAAAGGACAACGACACAGAGGCCATGAACGAAGCCAAAGCAAGGTTAGAGGCAAACTATGAATATTTCGGTTACGGATATATCGACTCGGTAGAACAGCTCATTCCACATGTGCCGTTCGTATTCTATTCGTTCCACATCATGATTATTTTAGGAGGCTATTTCCTCTTGTTCTTTATTTTCATTTTGGTGTTATCCTATAAAGAGAAATTGCAAAAGTTGAAATGGGTGCTATGGATTGCCGTTCTAACGATTCCTCTCGGATATGTCTGCTTGGAGTCAGGCTGGATCGTAGCGGAAATGGGACGCCAACCGTGGGTGATACAAGATATCATGCCTACCTTCGCAGCGATCTCTAACATCGAAGTGGCCTCGGTGCAAACGACATTCTGGATGTTTGCCGTACTGTTCACCGTACTGTTGATCGCCGAAGTAGGCATCATGTTGAAACAAATAAAAAAAGGAACCGAACAAAAATAAAAAACTATGGAACTGAATGAATTATTTTACCAGAACTACTGGTGGTTTCTTATATCGCTGTTAGGTGCGTTATTGGTATTCCTGTTGTTCGTACAAGGCGGTCAATCCCTATTGGCAGTCATGGGTAAAACCGAAACCGAGAAAAGCATGATGGTGAACTCCTTAGGCCGCAAATGGGAATTTACATTCACCACCCTCGTCGTATTCGGAGGAGCGTTCTTCGCCTCGTTTCCTCTATTTTATTCGACTAGTTTCGGCGGAGCCTATTGGTTATGGATGGCCATACTGTTCAGCTTTATCATACAAGCCGTATCATACGAATACCGTTCAAAGAGCGGGAATTTCCTCGGGAAAAAGACCTACGACACCTTTCTTTTAATCAATGGTATCGTCGGTCCCGTATTATTAGGTATAGCCGTAGGCTCGTTTTTCACAGGATCGGACTTTATCGTCGACAAAGGGAACTTGACAACCATAGGCTCTCCGGTTATCAGCAGTTGGACAAACGATTGGCACGGGCTGGAAGCTATTCTCGATGTCCGTAATCTCTTGCTCGGATTTACTGTTCTATTTCTTGCCCGTACGCAAGGAGCCTTATATTTCATGAACAATATCAAGAACGACAGCATTTTCGAGAAATCCCGGAAACAAGTATTATTCAACGGCGTTTTATTCGTTATTCTCTTCCTGTCGTTCGTTACAGCGACTCTGTTGGCCGACGGCTATGAAGTAGCTACCGATTCGGGTATTATCGCCGTTCGTCCCTACAAATATTTCTTCAATTTCGTGGAAATGCCGTGGGTTGCCATTCTGTTTTTGGCAGGAGTCGTTTTGGTGTTATACGCCCTTATCCGTTCCGTATTCGGTCAACACTTCACAAAAGGAATCTGGTTTTCGGGTATAGGAACGATCTTAGTAGTTCTCAGTCTGTTTTTCATTGCCGGATATAACCATACGGCTTATTATCCCTCGTCCGTAGACATGCAAAGTTCACTGACGATTTACAATAGTTCTTCCAGCCTGTTCACCTTGAAAACCATGAGTATAGTATCGTTACTTATCCCATTTGTTCTCGCCTATATCGTTTACGTCTGGCGAGCTATGGATGCCAAGCCTATCACTGCCCAAGAAATGGAAAGCAACGAACACAAATATTGACACTTGCGTATTCGCAGAAAAGAGCTTACTTTTGTTCTTAAAGTAAGCTCTTTTTTTATGGACGATACCTACCTCACCATATCGCGCACATCGGAAGGAATTTATAAAGAAAAGATGAGTAAATTCCTTGCATTCGCCATACCGGTTTCATCGGTGGAAGACGTCAAAAAGCAACTCGAAAAATATCAAAAGGAGTATTACGATGCTCGTCATGTCTGCTGGGCATATATGCTAGGGCCCCAACGAACCGATTTTCGCTCGAACGATAACGGAGAACCTTCGGGAACGGCCGGAAAACCTATCCTCGGACAAATCAATTCGGCGGGACTAACCGATATTCTCATTGTCGTCGTCCGATACTTCGGTGGAATAAAATTAGGCACGAGCGGACTAATCGTCGCCTATCGCGAAGCCGCCTCCGAAGCCATTGCCGCAAACGAAATAATCGAACGGCAAGTCGAAGACGAGGTACATTTCGGATTCGAATACCCTCTGATGAACGAAGTTATGCGTATCGTCAAGGAAGAAGGACCCACCATCGTATCTCAAATATTCGATATGGATTGCGAGATGACCCTACGCATACGCCGTTCGCTGATGGACAATTTAAAAAAACGTTTATCCAAAGTAGACGGAGTTCATTTTATAAATGAAGAATAAACAAATATGACAGAAAAAGAGAAAATGGAAAAGGGGGAATTGTATGATGCCGCAATCCCCGAACTAATCGAACAATTGCTATCTACCCGAGATAAAATTTTTGAACTCAATCATCTGAGGCCCTCTCAATTAGAAGAAAGAGAAAAACTCATTCGGGAAATCATTGGTACTACACCCGAAAAATTCATAATCATATCGCCTTTCTTTTGCGACTATGGGCATAACATTCACTTGGGCAAAAATTTCTTTGCCAACTACAATTGCGTTATGCTCGACGAGGCTCCCATCACCATAGGCGACAACGTGTTCATCGCCCCCAACGTGAGCTTCTATACGGCAGGTCACCCCTCCGATGTCGAGCGACGAAACGAATGGCTCGAATACGCATGGCCTATTACGGTCGGGAATAACGTATGGATCTGCGGAGGAGTTACCATCACTCCGGGTGTAACCATAGGAGACAATAGTATCATTGCTGCCGGGAGTGTCGTCACAAACGATATTCCGTCCAACGTCATCGCCGGAGGAAATCCTTGTCGGGTTATACGCACCATAACCGAGAAAGACAAGCTCCGGTCATTCAGTTGGGAAGAAAAAAAAGCCAAAAAACAAGTTAAACCCGCATGACGGAAACTCATTCGTCTTGCCCCTCGTACCGATTATTATCGCTCCACTTTAATTGAAACGAAGGACGGAGCGATAATATCCACGGCTGGTCAGTTTCAAAATCGAAATCCGTCCTATTCATATAAATAGGACAAGGAATATCGAGCTTGTCTTTCATTTCCGTATCGGGGAATAATTTATATGGAATCGAACGCCGTTCCAATTTATCGAGAAACGAGTAGTTCCGGGTATACAGCTTCGCCTCTCCCGGCGAAGACTCCATCTTTTCCAACACATAATCTATCGTTTCCTTATACACGATATTCTTGACCGCTAAGCCAGACAAACAGATAAAAATGTCGGCAGAAAGCAATGAAAGAATCAGTATATGCAATCCACGGGAGAAACGGGTTTTCAACCCGAACCGTTCGGCATAAAACAGCATAACGAACGGGAATAGATAGAAAAAGGCGACATATCGAGCCCACCACCCCGACGGAAGAATAACCAATGAGACGAGCAACCCGACAAGAACCGACAGATACCAACGCATACGACGAATATGCCCCGTACAAACGAACAAAACGATAGACAACAAAATCGCTTCGAAAAAGAATATACCGAATCCTCCGATTCGAACATCAGATGCGACCGATGATAATATGTCGATTTTAGAAATCCCGAACACATGCATGTCTTCGGACAGCATATCGTCGGAAGGATTAGAAGCCACCGATATTAAAGCCGCCTCGGCATTAGATTTCCCTCGTATCGCCGGCAATACTTGACAATCCATAATATCGACTTTACCATTCCCCGAAAGAGGATAAACAGGAGAACCGTGCTCTTTCCAATTAGTCAGATAGGGATTGTATGCACCAACACCAATCCCTAACAAAACAACGACCGCACATACCGCAGTCAATCGAAAGGAATGTTTATAACGGCTCTTTCTCAACAATGCAAAGAAACAGATTCCTCCCCACAACACGACCCAAAAGAAAATATTGAATTTTATCGCCGGAATAAAGAACAATAACAATAAATCGATATGCAAAGTCCTTTGTATCCCTTTCACAAAAAAGAGATACATGTTAATAAGGAAAATAACCAAAAGCGTATAAAGGGTCCAATCTATATAATAGGTACACATCTGATTAATCACGACCGGATTGAGAGCAACCACCAAAGCAATCCATATGCGTAAATATTTATTCATCGTCGGCAAACAATAACATAAGAATAAATAGATATATACTATGGAAGAAAATACGAACCATAAATTCAATGCTTTACCGGCATCCAGATTCCCCATACAGGAAACAATCGTAGCTGCGATTGTTTCTATTCCTCTTGGATAATGCTCTACCCATAAAACAGTATATCCATCGATAGGAGTAAGGCTGCACGCAAAAGAATAGATCGGATTCCACCCGTTCACCAACTCCCGAATCGTACAAGCATGATACCATTGACCGTCGAACGACCGATCGTAAATACAAGCGGATAACCCAAGAGTAACCGACAGTACGACAAGCACGGCAACAGTCGTGGTCCACCTCACGCATCCCCGGATTCTCCTATCGGAACACTCCCATAAAACCGATATACATACAGCAATCGGAAAAATAAAACTATTTATTTGCAAACCTACCCATAAAGATAGCACGGCCAGCACATAACTGACCAAAGGTATCGCAATCAAGAGCCGGGCGAAAGACTCCATCGAAGCGGTTTTATCCGTTGAAAAACAGTGAAAGAATTTCATCTTTATGGATTCTGGCAATCGGTCATAAAATTTGTTTTATTTCAGAAAGGGAAGTAGCGGTATAATCGGGTCGGGCTCCGGGAATAACGAGATTATCCCTGTTAAAATAAATAGTCTTCCAGCCGGCATTCATGGCTCCCAATATATCGGCATCGTAATTATCGCCGACAATCAATGTTTCCGAAGCCTCTGCCCCCACAATCTGCAAAGCATAGTCGAACAAACGCCGGTCGGGTTTGGTAATACCTATTTCATCGGAAAGAATCAATCGTTTGAAATAATGAGAAATACCACCCGACTCCAATTTACGGGATTGAACCTCGGCAAAACCGTTGCTCAATATATACAAGGGATAGCCTCTTTCCGTAAGATAATCCAACAATTCGACCGCTCCCGGAACCAATGTATTCTGCTGGGACAATACATCGAGGTAGCGATCGTTCAAGGCCATGATAAACTCCTTATCCTCGGACATTTTACTACCTGCATGCCGAAGCGGACGAGAAAACCGCTCGACTATCAAATAATCTTTCGTTATCCGATTGTGATGATACAACTCCCACAATTCGTGATTCGTCGCCATATACAACGACTTGAATCGGTCATAATCGGGAATCTCTTTTTTCAATGCAAACTCATCGTAAACTTGCCGCAAAGACAACACGGAATTTGCCTTGAAATCCCATATTGTATCGTCCAAATCGATAAATAGAACCTTACATAGCAATTCAGACATACGTTTATTATTTGGCACAAAGATAACGCAAACAAAAGCCGAAACAAAAAAATTTGTTTCGGCTCACAAAATTTATTTTCACACCTCTATACACAGATATTCAAACTCTTCACATGAATCGATATTTTCATACGGTATCACATTCAGTCTTTCTCTACAATAGCCAATCCATTCCCGACAGCTCTGGGAGAACCATCGGAAGGACGATTACGAACAATAAACGAAGCCTTCGCCTTTTCATCTTCGTCCCGCAAAACCATTGTCGAGGAACCTCCCCCGTCATAATTCACGGCATCATAGCTACCTATTCCCCACATAAAATCGGCCAATTCGTAAATATCCAAACCCTCGGCATAATTCGTTCGCCGGCCATCTACCACCACGACGTACAACGTTTGTTTGTCTTCCGACAGTCCTATTGCCGTACGGGGGTGTGTATCGCACAAATATGTACCTATACTGCTGATCCCGTCATTAAATACACCTCGTTTAATCAAACAGCCCAAACCGCCCAATGCTTGATAAATATCGGCTTTATGTTTGATAACATTGCTGGCAATATCGATATCCACCTTTCCGTCTTTTGTCATATAGACCGTAAATTCATGATTGGGATCTTGCCACCAATCGCTCAACGGATATCCGTCTTTCCAAAAAAGATGTTTCGGTTTAATTAAAGTCGTTTCACCTTTCGAGTCTTTTTCATACACCCAAAAACCACCGTTCACGGCAACATGCACCCGGCGTCCCGAATTTTCGAGATACTTCGTCTGTTCGGGAATCGTATTGACTTTTGTCGGCATGGTATTCACTTCACCGAACGGTGTAGTCGTCGCAATAGTCAATTTATTCACGTCGACTTCCGCCACATAAGCATGCTGGCGAGCCTTAGCCGTATGAAAATCAATCTCGGAAAATACCAATCCCGGATACCGCTCCTCTGTCGTCACCCGGTTTACTTTCACCACCAAATCGGTACGACTCAATATTTTCTTCACCAAGACCGAAGTCGTATCGGTCGTAACCGGGAACGAAGGGGTATTATCACCCTCTTTCGAAGGTTCGTCTTTCGATCCGCAAGCTACAAAACCGAATATCAAACCTATCAATAAAAGTTTGCTCCAATAATCTCTGCCTAACTTTATCATAATATACTTCAATTAATTATTTTTCAACACTTTGGTAAATTCTATACCACCCGACCTATCGTTGGTTTCCACCATATAAACACCGGCTGGCAAAATCGACACATCGACAGGGCGACCCGAAACCGCCTCTCCTTTCATTTGCAAACTCCCCGACAGATTATATATTGTATATCCAACTGTAAAACTATCAGAAATAACATAAAGGTTATCTTCCGAAACAAAAACTCTTATCGAATTCTGTTGTACATTAGGTTCCATGCCCGACTCTCCGGTATATTCATAAGCACCTATCATAGAGCCGGTCGTATTGCGTATTACGCCTCTCCCATCGACAGCCAGATTATCCGTATAAACTCCATTATCGTTTATGTCGATATAGAAAGTAGATTCCCTCAGAGCAGCAACACTCAATACATTCAGGTTATTATTTCCGCATGCAACGGACTTCACTTTTACAGTAGGTGCAAATCCCCCATTATCGGATAACAGCAAGGATAATTTTCCATCGACGATTTCACTATCCAACACTTTCTGCAAATCCTGTACACAACGGTCATAATTGCGACATACCATATCGGTAGATTTTGCCGTAATATTCATTCTATCTGCTCCACCATACAAATTATATGTAGAGTTTTGCAAGGAGGCCGACTCGCCCAAATAGACTTCCCCCGCAGTGGCAGCCGAAGAAAAATTACCGGCGATTATGTTATTTACCAATCTCACCTTTCCCGAAATCACATGTACGGCAGAACCGTTGAAATTGACCGAAGGAACGCCGCTCGTCGTATAACACGAATCGGTATTGCCGACAATCGTATTATTCACCAAATTCAAACTTCCCGACCCCGACTTAAAATAAATAGCGCTACCTCCATTGGTTTTATCGGAAAGCGAACTGCTTTTCGCAGTCAACCGATTATTGACGAATGTATTATTGACAAATGTACTTACCATATACTCCGACTCGCCCATCTGCGTATAAACCCCGTTCCGACTACTGACATTATCGGCTATCGTATTCCCCGACAACAAGGAAAAAATCACACCGTCCGAATATCCCGAACTACCCTGTGTCGCTCGATTCTGCACGAAATAGGAATCAGATATATGCGACCGCCAACCCGGAGAAGCCAAATAAAATGCTCCACCCTGAGAACCGGATTGATTTCGAGCAAACATCGTCCGATTTATATTCAAATTTCCCCCGGAATATATAGCACCTCCATACGCCAAAGCATAATTATCACACAACTCCACATCTTTCAAAATGAGGTCTATTCCTTTCGAATAAATAGCGGCTCCGCTATTGAAGCCTGTCACATCGGCATATCCCCCGGTCAACTTCAAACCGTCGAGTTCCACAAAACAAGAATCGGCAACGGTCATTATATGATAGACATTATCCTCCGCGCCCGATGCAATACGACCCGACTCATCGGTCACATCGTTCCGGTTCAAATCTCCCGATAATTCCGTTTTCCCGACTACCGAAGAGAAACTCTCGTCATATCCGCCATGAATACGAACGCTCTTATACACGTTTACCGTCGCTTGCCGACCTGCATGCGACGATGTTTCCACCGGATAGAAAACACCTCCTGTCATAAAAATAGTATCGTGTTTCGAAGCGACATCGATAGCCTCCTGCAAATTATTGAACGGGGCGTTTTTCGAACCATCGGGAACAGCCGACGGAGTCGTGCTCACATACCACTTGCCCCGCTCCAAATTATCTTTAAATGTGCAAGTAATCAAAATGGGTAAATGATCGGAAGGCGTAATTCCTCTCCCGAAGTCTTCTGTAATCGTCTCGTAAGAAAGCACATTCACCCGATCGCAAAACACATAGTCTATGGGCTCTCCACCCGTAACGGCAGGATTCCACTGTGCAAACGTAGTACCCGGTCCAACCGGAGCCGTCTGCGTCACCTTGCGACTATCGTCTAAATAAGCGTTGAATGTGTTATACATCGCTTTCTCCGCATAATAGGCATTGAAGTCACCCACGATAATAGCGGGATAACCGTCTGCTATTTCCTGCATTTTCTGCACATTGATCCGCGCCCCTTCGGCACGTGCAAGTACGCCCTTATGGTCGAGGTGCGTGGAGAAATAGAAAAATACATCGCCGGTCGTCTTGTCCTGTAATTTCACCCACACGGTATTCCGGCGTACCGCCGTATCCCACGACAAATCCGGAGCCGCAGGGTTCGATGTCAAGAAATATTGACCCTTATCCAGCAAAGTAAACTTCCCGGCCTTGTATACGATAGTCGTATGCGTACCGCTCGTCTCGGAAATCGCTCCCCAAGAATGAGTCGCATAATCGTCGCCCAACAATTCCTCCAATTGAGGCAACATCTTGATGCTATTCTCTTGCAAGCCCACCACATCGAAATCATGCTCCACAATATTTCTAACCACATATTCTTTCCGCACATTCCAATCTTTATCTCCCGTATCGGCCGCATTCTCCCCTCGGATATTATACGACCCCATTCTATACACAGGCGAAGCCGAAAGCCCGGCTATCATGCCAAAGAATACCACCGATAATAAAAATCTGCTTTTCATATTCAAAATAACTATCTGTTTATCCATATTTTTTGCGAGAACACTTTGCCTTCGGTCACTATCCTCACTATATACATACCTATTCCCGGAGCCGATATATGATTGCTGTTTTCGGTCAAAGAGATCAAACACCCCGAAACATTATACAACTCGACCCGATCAACCGCCTTACCCAGCAATATCGTCCGCCCCAATACAGACAAATCCAAAGACTTACCTTCTATCGTCTGAACGTCCAAAGCATTTTCATTATAATAATTATAAACCAATTCCACGGCCGGAATATCTATCCGATAATTTTGCCCCAACGTATTTATATCCATACCCAATGTAAAATGCGAGAGCACCAATGGATAATTCGCTATATCGAAAACATCGCCCAAAACATCGGGGAAAGCTATATCGCATATATTCTCTTTATTCGCTTCGGGAATCGGTAAATCGACTGCGACTGTCTTTTTCGACGGAAGTTTCAATGTACAAGAAAACGTCTTAACCTTCACTTCTCCCGGATTTATATGAATCCGTAATGTATCGGGCAGACTATACAGAGGAATATCCCCTGCCAAAGAAATCGTTTTCGCCGAAGTACTGTTATATAAAAACGATATTTGTAACCCCTCTTTCTCGGAATTAGTTACCGACGTATTTTTAAACCCGGCCGAGGTTGTGAAAGAAACTTTCAGCCAATCGGGAGTTCCGTCATTTATATTCAATACATGTTTCGAGGGCTCCTGCACTTTCACTTTCAGAGTATCCGACACTCCTGATATAGAGCCACATATCTCGGCCATTCCGTTTTGCAAGCCTTTCAAAACACCATTCTCCACAAAAGCTACATGCTCGTCCGAACTGCTCCACGAAAGCGCACTCGGATTAAGAGGCACTACCTCGCCGGTACTTTTCGTCATCGACACTTCCACCGGATACTCATAATGACAATCGCTCACAACCGAATCCAATCTGAAAACGATATTATCTATATCCTCTTTCACCACGACCTCCATTTCACAAGTATATCCGGCCGGTGTACGAGCATAAATTTTACCCAAACCTATACCGTCGGCAACAAAAGTCTTACCATCGGCTTTTACATATCCTATCCGTTCGTCACAAGTAATCGTATAATTAGACACTTCCGTATTTATCAACAGTCCATAGGCATTATACCCGTAAACAGTCGGACTATATTCCTCTCCTTTGGATATGACATGCGGAGGTGTCGCAAAATCTATTCCCCCGACAAACGAAGATGCAGGTGCTGTGGAAACCACGAATACACCATCGCCGACCTTACGCTGCACACCTTTCGAACTGGGATAGTTCCTTACCCCCAACATACTGGTATACAATGTGCTCGAACCTCCTCCATCTAAATTCAGTGCTTCATCGGCTCCGGCATATCGCATCAAGTCGGCTAATTCCCGGGTACGAACGCCTCGCGAAATTTCGGTACGACCATCGCAGACCAACATAATCAATTTCTTCTTATCCTTACTGTACCCAATTGAAGTACGGGGATGCCACTCTATGGCATCAGCTCGCTCCCCTTCCGTATTCAATACCTCCCCGTTTCCCAATATCTTGGGATTACCGGTAGTCAGATGCTCCACCATAACGGTCTCGCCATCAAACGACATCGGTAAATTCACCTCTACTTCGTCCCCATCATTCAAACTTTGAATAAAAGGCCCTGCCAAGCCTTTTCCGCTAATTACGTACCCACCGTCGGGAATCACCATATTGGTTCCTCTCGCCCATGCACCTTTCACGGTCATCTTACAAGGCTTCCCGGGAACTAAGCGTTCTCCTGCTTTCGGCATCAATGCGACCTCATAATACATCGGGAAAGAACTGCCTGTCACCTGCGTCACTTGCCCCGGCATTTTATCGGTATAGAGAATAATTTTATTGTTTCCGGCATTAACATTTACTCCCGATATTGCATATGAATCGGTAGCCGTAGTAATCGTCCCGGCAAAATCGACCGAAACATTGCTAAGGTACGGTACTTTATCGGACGTAATTCCAAAATGACGGCATATCGCCGATGTAGATGTCCTATAAATTTCACCTTCGGCGACCGACGCATGATGCGGCCTACCGACAATACTGGTTTTTCCGTCGTTCGCAGTCCCCGACATCGCAAAAAAACCACCGTTGATTCCCGCAAAATAAAGACTTTCGCCCTCCACACTATGACTTTCCGCCATCTGTGTAACAGTTTGAGCACCGGCTAAATGATCCGTAGCGCACACTGTTCTTATATCCACATAAGGATCGGTAAGATCTACCGTCAAATAAAAAACCGTCAATGTCGTATCGGGCCCCGTCAATAACAACGAAGTCTGCGTAGTCCCGGGACCTATTTTAGCATGAAATGTAGTATCTACCCGATAGTCCGTATTCCAAACTTTCCACGTAACGGAAGCGTATGAATTGCATACCGTTAACCATAAAACCAGCCATAAATAAATTTTCAATTTCATAGTACGACATCAAACTTATTATTAAGAAAAAAGGTAATGAGAATGTGAAAATATGCTGCCGGAAAGAACTCCGGCAGCATACCAGATGAAAAAACTACTTAATTGAGATGTTATTTAATCACTTTGAATGCCTGTCCACCCACAGTCATAATATAAACTCCCTTAGCAGCAGAGGACAAATCGATTACTTCATTAGCCGGTACAACTTTCACGACATTACCGCTCAAATTGTAAACCGTCACGTCGGTATCTGCCCCATTCACTTGGAATATACCGTTACCCAACGTGCTTACCGAAACCTTGCTAACATTCGTCAAGCCTGTAATACCCGATGTAGCATCACCGTCATAAGCTCCCACACAAGTAGTAGCAGCGCGTTTGTAACCGCGTTGATCGACGGTCAAATCGATATTCTCCGGCAAACTCCATTCGGTTTTTAAAGCGTTCAGTTCATCGAGAGTCAAACTCGACATACGGGTAGCCGGAACCAGCGTTTGTGTATTTCCCCCATTATCACCGAAAGTAGTCTCTCCGAATACATCGGCATAGGTATATGTTTCCTTGTCGTTGCCACTCAGATACAAAAGTGATGTCGCTTGAATTTCGGGAGTTTGCGTACGATCCCTCGGAGTAGCCCAAGTGGTACAATACCATGCCGTACCCGAAATATTATAACCGCCACTGTTCCATGTGCCCGGACGAGTAGCACTATTACGGCTCAATAATATAGCAGGATTAGAAGGTGCGGATTCGCCTAAAACAGCATTCACAATATAATTATTCGCCATATAATTGTATCCGCCATAGCTCATTACCCCCAAACCGCGACCTACATCCTTTGTAGTATTGTTATTACCAGCAACCGTACGAGCTTCTTGTTCAGCGGTATAATCTTTATTAGCAATTGTATTGGAAATCATATACATCGTCGTTCCGGGATAGCCCATTACAACACCGAATCCTTCGGTATAGTTATCGGCAACCAAACTGTTCACCAAATAGAGGCGGACACGCTCGTCACTGCTACCCAAAAAGATCGCCGATCCGCGAAGTTTATTGGTATAAGCCGGTTTACCGTCTTCACCACATTCAGATTCAGGATAATAGTCGGTCGTAAAATAATTATCGGTAAACTGACAGCGTTGAACCACGGCTTGCGTCAAATATTCATCTCCTGCATAAGTCGAGCTTGTAAACAATCCTAAGGCAGTACCCTTCTCACTAGAAAAGTTTTCTGAAAAGACACAATCAGAGACATTTGCATCAGAAGCAATAAGTGTCAAACCAGATGTTCCGATAAAGGCGGCTCCATTTTGAATAAAGTTACACCATTGCATATCCAAATCGGTATTGAATACCATCACCGCCCCTTTATAATTACTGGCGCTATCGTAGTTGCGGAAAGCGTGTTTGAATGTGAATCCTTTTACGGTAATATTCAATCTCGTTTTCGTATCCACCCCGTCTATTTCCTCACGTCTCTGCATATACCACAAGTGAGTACGGTTACCGGGAACAGCTGCTACATCGCTCTCGATAGCCCCTGAAATGACAGTTTCATAAGGAGAAGGATACGTAATATCTGTATTCGTACCCGTACTGACAGGGTCAAAACCGCCCAAAAGAGTCACACTTCGATTAATAGCTAAATATTTGTCGAAATCGGGAGAGGACAATTTATACACTCCACCGGCAAAACAAAAGACATCGCCATCGGCGAAATTCCCTTGTTCCATATTCTCGGCAAAATAGTCATAACTAATCGCTTGTTCCCACGACGAACCGTCCGTGTCGTCAGAACCGTCAACTTTTATAAAATACGTCGTGGCAAACGCACTGGGTGCTGTCGCCAACATAAACCCTGCAACAAGCAGGCAAGAAGTCAATTTTCTTTTCATAACTACTTTTTTAGATTAGATTATTGGTAAATATTTAATTTTAGCGAGGAGAATAGAGATAGTCACCTCCATTCTCCCCAAAATAGTTTAATAAGACAAGCCGTCTTCCCAACCCGGGTTTTGAGTCAAGTTATGGTTCAATACACGTTCTTCGGTCGGTATCGGCCACAGATAATCACGTTCCTCATTCCAAGTCCGTTTCACATCTTTGTGAGGCCACATATATCCTTCGGTATCATTGGTCAGGAAGAAATCCACACCCAATTTGTATTTGGTCAATCCCAAACCCGACGGAGCCTGATCCTTGTAAATAGCTGTTTCCATCTTTCCGTCTCCGTTCAAGTCGTACTTACCTTCTCCGGGGAAATAGACCCCATGATACTCGTTGGTAAGCTGTTTACCCTCTTTCCAACGAATTATATCGAACAAACGGAAACCTTCGAGACAAAGCTCTACCGTGCGTTCGCGACGTATTTCCAATATCACACCGGTCATCGCACTTTTCGTCACATTGGGATAACCGGTCACATCGGCCATCAAATAAAGATCAGGATTGGCATTCGCCTCGTCCATATCGATATGAGCATCTTCCATTCCTGCCCGATCACGTAACAGATTGACCGAAATATCTAAATCGTCCTGCGTCAACGTTCCCAATTCAGCCTTAGCTTCGGCGTAGTTCAGATAAACTTCCGCCAAACGGAACAACGGGAAATACATCGGCGATTTGTTGGATTGGTCGTATTTTGGTTCCATCACATATTTGATATATTGATAACCGGTCAACGTATATTTAGACAAGGTATTGATCATCTCCTTCGTCGTGCCTTTCTGTACGTAACCGGGAGTCAGAATCGTCTGAGACAAACGGGGATCGCGACCGGTCACTTCGGCTACGAACTCATTCTTTTCATGCCCGGGCTTATCGGTATAACGAGAACCGTCGGCCATCAAATAATGATCTACGAAACGTTTGGTGAATGACACCCGTTGATTACCTGCCATCGAATTGCACTGAGAATTATGCAAGATAGAAAGCTCTGTACTGTAACGACGACCCAAGATGATTTCCTCGGCAGGAGCATCGAGACGAGCGAACAAATCGCGATATGGAGTAGAACCTGTCTTATAAAGCGAGAATCCTCCTTTTTGAATCAATTCCAACGAAGCGGCTGCCGATTGTTGCAGCATTTCTTCCCAATCGCCCAAATTGTGATATTTACGGAACGTTCCTTCGAACAATGTAGCGCGGGATTTCAATGCCAAAGCCGTCCATTTGTTCACTTCATACGGAGTCTTCGTCTCGGGCAACATGTATATAGCACTATCCAAATCTTCCACAACCTTCTGCATCACATATTTACGAGAATCACGGGGTTTATACAACAGTTCTTCATCTTTCGATCCGATTACTTCGTCGTAATAAGGCACATCGCCGTAACGTTGTAATTTCGTGAAATAGAAGTAAGCACGCATAAAGTATGAAAAACCGTCATAATGTCTACGTGCATTTTGGTCTTTACAAGCCCCGCTATTCTCAAAATAATAATTGATCACACGCAAATCGTCCCAATCCCAAGCTTTCTCGGTAGATGGATAACGGTTACCCAAAATCTCGTTATCCAAGATATTTTTGATGACATCGTCAGCACAGATGTCATTCAAATCATCGGCGCCGGGAAGCATGCCATAATAGGCATTGGTGTATTGACGTAGCTCCTCTTCGCTGGAAAAATAATTTTCGGGAGCCATCGTATCCTCTGGAATCAAGTCCAAATCGGTACAACCCATCAAAGCAGCTCCGGTCAACGTACAGAATATATATAAATACTTTTTCATTGTCGTTCTGTTTTTAATCGTTAAAATGTAATATCCACACCCACCGAGAAATTTCTCGAATAGTTGTAAGCCATACCGGTATTGCCGTTTCCTCCGGCAGCTTCGGGATCGATGTATTTGGTATGTTTCAACATCGGCGACCAGTACCAAAGATTTTCACCGGTAAAATAGACACGCAATTTGGTAAAGACCTTTTTCAAAACCGGCAATGTATAACCCACTGTGAGATTCTTTAACCGGATATACGATGCATCTTGCAAATAGCGGTCATTATTCACTCCTAATTGACTGCCAGCAAAAGTCTGGTAACCACGGAAACGGGGAAAATATCCGTCACGATTCTCTTCGGACCAGCATTGATCCATAAAGTTCTCGGGAATAAAACTCGTGAATGCCCGGGAATAAGGTCCCCAGAAACCGGTAGAAAGATAATTGGGATACCAATCTCTCTTACCTACCCCCTGAAAGAAGATACCTAAATCGAAACCGTTCCAGTCGGCTCCCAAACGGAAGCTATACATATAACGAGGTGTCTCGTTACCGATAATCTCTCTATCGCCTGCATCATACGCCGTATCATCACCCTTAGAAATAACATTGTCCCCGTCCAAATCACGGAATTTCAAATCTCCTGCGCGATAATAAGGATCTACCTTATCGGTCAAAATACGTTCATTTACAGCATCTTGATTGATTTTCGATGTATATTCGGCGGCCTCCTCGTCCGAAGCAAACAAACCGTCTACCCGATATCCCCAAATTTCACCCAATACTTTACCTTCATAATGGTTAGACAAATTTTTCTCAGGATTATTGAATTTGGTAAATACCGTCTTGTTATCGCCCAAAGTAGCCGATACCGTATAATTAAAGCGTTTGCCCATCAAAGCGAACGAATCGTTCCAGCCTAAATAAAGTTCCCAACCGTTAGTACGTAAATCCGCACAATTTTCGTCCGGTGTCTTAGCTCCGAATACTCCGGGCAACTCATACGAATCGGCCAACATACCTTCGGTATTACGAATAAAATAGTCGCCTGTGAAAGTCAATCGGTTATTGAGGAACGACATATCCAAACCTATATTCCACGTAGCGATCGTCTCCCATGTAAGATAACTGGTCTTTGGATCGGAAGGTTTGGAATATTGTAATTTAGAAGTTCCATCAAGCGTATAATTAAGGGTTTGTCCCGTCACTATTTCCTCCAAATAGGCATAAGTATCGCCGGTATTCTGATTACCCAATTTACCGTAAGAAAGACGTATTTTCGTATTATCCACTACGTCTCTGATAGGTTCCCAAAAATTCTCTTCACTGATACGCCAACCGGCGGAAGCAGAAGGTACGAACACCCAACGGTGATCGCTACGGAAACGGGAAGTGCCATCGTAACGGGCACTCACTTCCAACAGATAACGACTCTTATAATCGTAGTTCACCCGACCGAAAAAGCCGCTGTTACGCCATTCCGAAATTGTCTGACTACGGGTTATATCACCCGTCGCATTGGCAAAGCTCGACAAATTCTCGCTCAATAGTGCCAACTGTTGCAAACTTAAATAGGTATTGCGGGCTCCACGATATTGATAACCGGCCAAAGCCGTAAAATTATGCGCCTTGTTCCACGTGTGGGTATAGGTTCCATACACATTCAAATTGTGCTCGTTATCCTCGTAATGGTTCTCCCTGTAATAATCCTTGAAGTTACCGGTAACAATTGTTTTTTCCTCACCCTGCTTATTGGAATAGTGCAAATTATGGTTCCGAACTTTATTCAATCGCCCACGATACTTATAACTATAATCTACCGTCAACACCAAATCCTTAAAAATATCAATATCAAAACGGTTTCCTATAATTATATACTTTTGATTGTTAGCATGGCGCGCGCGATTGTCAACCAAATAGGGAGGGGTTCCATTAATGGTAGTATTGGCATGCGTCTCGGCATAAATAGCCTTACCTTCGGGAGTCTTGGCAGGCCATGATGACATCAAGGTTTTATCCACCTCCATCAACGTATTGTCTATGGCCGGCAATCCGCTGTACTTATAAGAAGATGAAAAGAAATTCACATTGGTCGAATAGCGCAACCACGGTTTAATCTTCACATCGAGTTTCGCTCTTGTAGAATAAGTGTCATAAGTATCGGGATTGATATTTAAAATACCCTCTTCACGGTTGTAACGACCGCTCACATAATACTTCACTTTATCGTTTCCACCGGTTACCGAAAGATTATATTCCTGTTGGGGACGAGTTTTACGGAACAGATAGTTGTACCAGTCGAAATTGGCATAATAGCGATATGATCCGTCGTCCTGCAAAACGATCCACGGACGATCGGGATGCTCAGTCTTGTCATTGCGACGCTCATACAGCATTTGCATTTCCTCTTCGGTATAGTTGGTAAAATTGGTCGCATATTGCGAATAATAAGCCTTATCGACCAAACTTACCTGATCGTAGCCCGTAGTCATATAATCGGTCGAAGTCGTATTTTGCGACCAACCGAAACGTCCGTTAAAATTCACACTAGCCTTTCCAGCAGAATCGGAGCCGGTCTTAGTGGTAATCAAAATCACACCCTTCGAAGCCGTCGCACCGTAAATAGAAGCAGCCGAAGCATCTTTCAAAATAGATACCGACTCGATATCGTTGGGATTGACCATATTCAACTCGGTCACTACTCCATCGACCATAATCAGTGGTGTGTTTGATGTCGATATAGACGATTCACCACGAATATTCAAATCATATCCACCGCTGGAACGACCGGAAGACATCTTCAAATTCATCGAAGGATCGGCTCCCTGCAACGCCATGGCAACGTTACTTACCGGACGAGCATTGATTTCTTTGGCACTGATGGTTCCCACAGCTCCGGTCAAATTGACTTTTTTCTGCGTACCATACCCCACTACAACCACTTCATTCAGTAATTGATTGGCTTCTTTTAATTTAACCAGAACAAAGTTTTTTCCATTTACAGGAATACTTTGTTTTTCATAACCGACATACGAAACCTCCAACGTTGCATTAGCAGGTATGTCTTTCATAGTAAAAGCACCGTCGGCATCGGTCGAACGACCGATAGAGGTACCCGAAACTTTAACAACAGCCCCGATAATCGGTTGGTCATATTCATCTAAGACCCTACCAGTCAACTGATTGCTGGCTCCCACGGACTGTGCGAACATCTGGAAACCAGACATAAAGGCGATAATCAAGAGTAAACAAGACCATCTCCTGTGCAGTGTGTTCGTTAGTAAATTCATAATTTTTTTGATTTATGGTTCTTATTAAATTAGAAGTTTCTATATATTATTATAAGGAATGAAAAATTCATTCCTTTAACAAGCTATCTTTTAACTATTTACAAACGATTCTCCTTACAAAACAACATTAACACAACAGTTACGGCACAAGCGGATAGCAACAGAATAAAGCCTCCGTCCCAACCGAAATGCTCGAAAATATATCCCATACCGATATTGGCAAACACGGCCGATCCCAGCAAATAGCCGAACAACCCCGTGAAACCGGCAGCCGTACCAGCCGCTTTTTTAGGAACCAAATCCAAAGCCGAGACTCCTATCAACATTACCGGACCGTAAATGAGAAATCCTATCGCAGCCATAGCTACGTTGGTTACCATCGCCGAAGCACTATTCCAATAAATATAAACCGCCAGCATAACCAGCAACATATAAATAATAGTCACCGGACCACGACGGCCTTTAAAAACTTTATCGGAAAGCCAACCACAAAGTATAGTTCCGAAAATACCGGCTATTTCGAACGCAAAATACGACCAACTGCTATTCGCCAAATCCATGTGCTTCACCTGTTCGAGATACATCGGCGCCCAATCTAACACACCATAACGTACAAAATAGATAAACGCATTGGCAAAAGCGATAATCCACAAAAGCTTATTATTGAAAACATGTCCGAACAGAATTTCTTTGGTAGAGAGTTCCTTTTCCTGTTCGGCGGAATATGCCTGAGTACACTCTTCCGGCTTATACAGTTCGATAGGCGGTAATCCACAGGATTGAGGCGTATCACGCACCAGTAAATAGGCAATTACCGCAATGATTACGGCAACCATAGCCGGGAAATAGAAAGCTCCGCCCCAGACTCCGAAAATGGTAATACCGAAAACCGCCAAAGGAGCCATAAGAGCTCCACCGACATTATGAGCGATATTCCATATAGACATCTTTACGCCTCGTTCCCGGACAGAAAACCAGTGAACCATCACCCGGCCACACGGAGGCCAACCCATACCTTGCACCCAACCATTTACAAATAAGATGCAGAACATAAGCATGATAGAAAGCGAACTGACCGTCCACGGGATAAGACCCATAACAGTCATAATCACTGCCGAAGCTATCAATCCCAAAGGTATGAACACACGAGCATTGCTATGGTCGGAAACTGTACCCATCACGAACTTACTGATACCATAAGCTATCGAAACGGCAGACAAAGCCCAACCTAAATCGGCCTTATCGAAACCCATCTGTTCGAGTGCAGGCATGGCAATCGAAAAATTTTTACGTACCAGATAATAACCTGCATACCCGATAAATATACCGAGAAAGACCTGTAATCTTAACTTCTTATACTCCTTGTCCACCCGTTCTTTGGGAAGCGGATCGATAACCGGAGCCGGTTGGAATAACTTCAACATACAATATCCTCTCTCTAAAAAATCAGGCTAAAATATAATTTTTTGCCAGATTGGTAAAATTTTTAACTTGTTCCGTTTCCCAATTTTTATCTTTTCCCATTTCACGAGCCATAATAGCCGCTACACGAGGAGCCATTTCCATAGCAGCCCGAGCATCCATAAAGAGCGCTCGAACACGTCGTGCCAATACATCTTCCACCGTTTGAGCCATCTCCTCCCGCACAGCCCAAATAACATGAGCTACCCGGAAAGTATATCCGATATGAAGCAACTCTCCCAACGAGGCATCGTTTTCTATCAATGCTGCGATTTGGTCGGCATCGCTACCGTACACGTAATCCCAAACCGAACGGTCCACTTCTTCCCGGTAACCATGTAATTGCATTTTACGAGTCACACAAGCCCTCGGTTCCAAACCGATCAAAGCAGCTACTTTATTCACCGCTTCTTCGGCCATTTGACGATAAGTGGTCCATTTCCCTCCGGTTATCGTAAGCATTCCCGAATCGGAAACATATATTTTATGATTCCGTGAAATTTCTTTGGTCTTTTTGGAATCGCTATGCGTAGGAGCTGCCAACGGCCGCAATCCGGCGAACACAGACAATACATCGCTGCGTTTCGGTTTACGAGTCAGGTACTGCCCCGCCTGATCGAGAATAAAATCTATCTCCTCGTCCAGAGGCTTCGGTTCTAATGAATTTTCATTCAATGGCGTATCGGTAGTTCCCAATACGGCCTTTCCATGCCACGGTACACCGAACAATACTCGTCCATCCCTTGTCTTCGGTATCATCAAAGCCGAATTTCCTCCCAAGAAAGCGGCATCGACTACAATATGCACTCCCTGACTGGGACGTACTTTCTTGCGACTCTCCGGCTTATCCATTTGCATGATATCGTCCACATAAACACCGGTAGCGTTCACTACCCCTTTTACATTTACTTCATACGTTCCGCCTTCGAGAGTATCTTCCAAAGCCGCCCCGCAAATCTTCCCGGAATCATTCTTAATCAAAGACGTTACTTTCATATAATTGATGCATATCGCACCGTGGTCATGAGCACTCTGCATCAATGTAATCGCCATTCTCGAATCGTCGAATTGCCCGTCGTGGTAAACCACGCCTCCACGCAAATGATCGTGCAGCAGTCCCGGCAGCTCCTTCAAGGTCTGTTTCTTGGACAAAGGCAAAGACCTCCCCAAGCCCAATCGCCCGGCCAACAAATCGTAACAACACAACCCGATGGTATAAAAAGGACGTTCCCACCAACGATAGTTGCCGATAATGAAACGCATATCCTTTACCAAATGGGGGGCATTGCGCCATAAGCGACCACGCTCATGCAACGCTTCCACAACCATAGATACATCGCCTTGTTGCAAATAACGAACCCCTCCATGTACCAGCTTCGTGCTTCGACTCGAAGTCGCTTTTGCAAAATCGTGTTGTTCTACCAATAGGACACGGTATCCCCGGCTCGAAGCATCCACCGCCACGCCCAAGCCCGTAGCACCGCCACCTATTATCAATAAATCCCATGGTCTCTTTTCTTCGGCCATCTGTTTTATCAAGCCTTCACGTTTCATTTTCTTATCTTTCGATTTTTGATTTCTTATTAAATCTTGCGATTACTTTCTTTTTATGTGACAAAGAAAATAAAAAAGCAAGTATAAACCAAGAAAAAATGTAAAAATTTTTCGTTTCGTTTTCTTTTCAATAATATTTCATTTCGTTTTCAAAATAAATTCTCAATATTATTTGTGCATTATTCAAATAAATTTTACATTTGTATGGAACAAATATTATAATATTATTATGCTTAGTATAGCCGAAAGACACAAACACATTCTTGACAAGCTCAATGCGCAAGGATTCGTGAAAGTTTTAGATATCGCCCGCGAATTGGACGTGACACCTGTAACGATACGAAAAGACTTGAAATTACTGGAAGAAAAGAAATTGCTATTTCGTACACATGGAAGCGCCAGTCCGGTAAACCCTCACACGGCAGATATCAATATACATATTAAAGAGCGAATAAACAGCGATGCCAAACGGCGTATCGCCCATACAGCCATTCGTCTACTCGATCCGAACGACTCGATTATCGTCGCCTCGGGAAGCACAGTGTATGCATTCGCCGAAGAAATTACAGACGATCTAAACCTGACAGTCGTCACGGCTTCGCTCAATGTCTCTACTTTGCTCAACCGTTTCGAGCACATTCATGTGATCCAGCTCGGCGGAACATTGCGAAAAAGTTCTTTCTCGGTCATCGGCGATTTAGCTGCACAGGCATTCGACAATCTTACTTGTTCCAAACTATTTATGGGAGTAGACGGTATAGACCTCGATTTCGGGCTGACGACCTCGAACATAGACGAAGCCCGGCTCAACCAACGTATGATCGCAGCCTCGCTACGAACGATCGTCCTTGCCGACTCTTCCAAATTCGGGAAAAGAGGATTCGGGAAAATCTGCACACTCGACCAAGTCGATGTCATCATCACCGACTCGGGTATTTCGCCATCGGTAGCGAAAAGCATAGAGGAAGCAGGAATAGAACTAATCATTGCATAAACCTCAAATCGAAAGGGAACAAAAGGGGCGGGAATGTTATTCCCGCCCCTTTTGTTTATCTCCGAATCTTAAATTCCATATTAACAAAGAAAAGACCTGCTTCACACGACGCAAGCAGGTCTTTCACCAACGATAAGTGTCGCCAACTCAAAAGCTATTTCACTACCACTTTCCCCTTAATTAAACTGCTTCCTTCGATACGTATCATATAAACTCCCGATTCGAGTTCAAATTCCTCACTTTCCCCATAGGCTTTGCGGCTCGCTCTCTGACGCCCGAGCGTATCGTAAATACCTATACTTTCGCCACCTTGTAAATTAACGATTCGCAATTGTCGTTTTCCCGGAGAATAGAATGTAGGCTGCTGCATTTCATCGGAAAAAGTTTTAAAGGATAGAGAGAAACGTCCCGTTTCCATCGCTCGATCATCTACCGTAAAACTATACGGCGCATGTTTCAAGTCCACTTTCCGCCCCGTCGATCTATCGGTAAGAACCACAGCATCATAACGATCATATTCCGAATCTTCGGTCAACGATATTTCATAAATTCCCGATTCGCCGGTATAGATACCCACCGGAGTTTCCCCTTCGATATCGGCAGTTTGAGTATGAGCAAATCGGACTCCCTTTTCATTGTAGACATAAATCTGCGGAATCCTCGGGTCGAAACTCATCATTTTCAACGCATCGTTTCCCATGTCGAAATTCATGGGTTCTCCGTACACATTATCGGCAACAACCGATACATAGTCGCAACCCGCCGATAAATTACTCCCCGAAATTTTCAACTGTACACCGTGAGGAGCCGGCAACGTATTCAACGGGATAACAGGCTTGGCAAACAGAAGTTCCTCCGATTCCTTCACCGTAGCAGTCTGCGTGAATACCGCCGAGAAAGGAGCAATCGTGTTTCCTTCCCACGAATTTATCGAAACAAAACGGCTGGCCTCCGGGTCATAAGTATAGAGTATATGGTCGATACTCATTCTTTCGGTAGTATAAGAGCACAAATAAGGCACACCGAAAAGATTCCAACCCATATTCTCTTTATACGTAAAATGAGGACGGCCACCGACCAAAGTCTTCAAATTATGCTGTTTCAACAAAATACTTTTCCCTTCTTCTGCCGATTCTTCATAAACAGGCAATGCCGATGAAGATTTCGAGAAACGCACAGTCACCGCATCCGAAGCAGAAGGAGTCGCCATGAGATAACCGACATTCGCGCCCATCTGGTTATTTTCAAACGCCCAATATTTACTATTCTGAGGAGCAACTACGCTATACAAATCTTCGGCTCGCTTAGCCCCGTCATACTCGTATAAATATAAACGGTTCTTGTCGTCCCCCGATTCATCTCCGGCCTGTATAGCCTCTACCGGTAAACCGTCTATCGTAACGCCGTTCAACATCGTACCGTTCCCGACTTCAAGAGAGAATGGCAGACTCACCATATCCCAAGAAGCTGTCGTATCATTAATAAGCGGTTTCAAATCACGCTCTATGGCCAGATTATAAAGCGATACAGCATGCTCTCCTGTCCGCAAACCCGCAGCATGGTGAAGCAACAAATAGGACGGTGCGAAATCTTTCGTAAGGGCATCGGTCAGCCGCACTTCACTTTCCTTGCCGACATAGACGACGCTTCCCGCATGAGGATAATAATTATCGCTCACGTTGACAACCTTCTGCGGAGTCGTATTCCAAGTTTCGAAACAACCGTAATCCGGGCGAATTACTTCACCTTCCCCATGAAACTTATCGGTAAACAGCCGCACATTACCCAGCACATCGCAATCGGTAGACAGATCGATAATATCGGTATATTCCTTACCATTCCTGATCTTAGGCACTGTATATCCACCGATAGTCGTCACCGGATTTCCTTCATGGTCTACACCTGTTTCCTGTAAAGCTCCTATTCCAAACAAGACTGCATCTTTCTGGTCGGATAGCTGATAACGCAAATGTGTATCATCGGTAATATAATCCCCGACATAAAGCGGACTATAAGCATTCCCCGACACCGAGGTCACCTCTCCGTTTATCGTATTGATTATCTTTCCCGTACCGCCGATTTGTGCTCCCTCGCCGGGGGCTGTCACATGAATGGCTGCCGCATGCTCGTCCAATGCGACAGCGGCGCTGCCTTCTTTCACCGTATTGTCATGTACCAAAACATTGTAGAGCAACCCGTCCGTTTCCACCACAGCACCGTCGGGGTTCACATTATTATATATAACACTATTGACGATGGCGAACGAGTCGGCGACGATCACCGCCGGGCTGTTTTTGCTTCCCGTAATATGAAAGCCATTCAGTTCCGCCCAATTCTCCACAATCGTCCCGGCGGCACGGTCATTGTCCGAACGCACGACAGGAACCCCTTCCGCCTCTACCGAAAGGATACTTTCCGGTGCATTCTTTTCCAACAAACCGGGACGTTGAGTCAGCTTCGTTTCGTTGGTTCCCCGGAATCCGCCATAAACTTTCACATTTGCCATCCACTGTAAAGTCGTAGGCAAAACGTAGTCTCCGCCGGCTACCCACACCGTACCATAAGTTCCGCTCTCTTCCGGGTCTCCCGAATAGTACGCCGAATAAATGGCTTCCTGTAAATCGCCCATAGCATCGTCCCAACTGGAACCCAATCCGAATCCGTTAGGCTTCACATATAAATTAGGATAGAACAACCGTTGGTACTCATAAGCACCTATATCTATGCTGTTACCGGCTATACGACGATTGCCTCCGGCATCCACGAACATGACTCTCGCCAGCGAATCGCCGGGAGCCACAGGCTCTTCTACCGAACCAAACGAATAATACGCAAATAAATCGGTGTACCATTTATCGTTTTCCGCTTTATTATATGAGTCGCCTGTCATGTATCGATACCCCGTATTGATCAGTTTACGCCCCGGACGTATGTTATACTTTTTGTCCAACGGAGTCGCTTCATCGGGAGCTTCGAAACGGGGACCGTACGACATATCCTCATTGTCGGAACTTAATGTTTTATTGATATTGGCAGCCTTATCGCCCAATACGACACCTGCGGAACTATTCCAATAAACATACTCGGCATTCGGCTGCTCTGCCGTCGCATCGTCCACCTGAACGGCATTGCTGTACAGGGTCGCATTCTGCACATCTATCTGGTTGTTCAAATCTCCGACAGTAGGAACAGCCGAAGTATAATTCCTCCAAAATATATTGTTATAGATCTGCAAAGGTTCGGCGACAAGCGCTCCACGTGCGTACAATCCGCCTTTGGAGTTATTGGCTATCGTGTTGCTGACAATGTTGCCCGTCCCGTTCAAAGCAAGCCCCCAAGCCTTGTTGGAATGAAGCACGGTATTATATATATTGCCTTTATTCAGATACACAGCCGCACCTTTTTCTCCGGCAGCCGTATTATCGACAAACACGCTGTTCCGAATCGTCGTACTGCCATTGGCTGCATACACGGCCGCACCGGTCGAACCCTCGCCTGTCGCATCGGCTGCATTTCCACCGACAAAAGTAAAGCCCTCTATGTTTACAGGAGCCAACGCCCCGTTTTCTCCGGCCGTATCCATCGACTCGTCTATATAAACGAGGTGTTTCGAATCGCTTCGATTTCCTCTGATATAAGTCGGGTACAATATAGGATCACGCAAATTATCCATAGCGACATCGGTCCCCGTGATGTTGTTGGGATATCCGCCCCTCAATGTCAAACTCTTGGTCGAGTATTCCAGATTTCCCACATCGGGTTTCTCCAAAACGAACGAATAACCGCTTGTCCCGTCTTGCAGGAACGGCACATAGTCGCCCGAAGCAATCTTGATATATTTATCTTTTTTATTGGGGCTGAGCAACAGTACCTGAATAGCCTGATGAATGTTAGACGTAGCCCTTTCCCACGTTTCTCCGTTGTTTTCTTTATCCGAAACTGCTTCGGAACTCTTCACATACAGTATATTACCGCCGAAAGGAGTCAACGATACCGTTTCATATTCATAAGCCCCTATATCGATCGTCCCCTCCTTCCACTCTTTCACATCGATCATATCTACACCGTCTTTCTTAATAATGTGATATGTATCGGGTTCTTTGGTAATACGCCATTTACTGTTCAGCGTATCCGGCACATTCTCGCGGCCCGACACTTCCTGCACGGCATAATATCCTTTGCCGGAACCATCGAGTACGACAGGTTCCGTCGTAATTGTCGTACTCTTCACCGAGCCGTCGGGATTCATTTCGATAACCGTATTCAGTCGACGTGTACCACCATTCGTACCCCGGTTAACCAGCGTCGAGAGCGAAGGCAGAGAGAAATCGGCAGAAGCGAAATAATTTCCCGCTCCGGCATAATCGCTGGGAAATCCGAACCGAGGCCCCATAACCGCTTCATTTGCCCGATCCAGAAAGACCTCGAAATTTCCTGCATCTTCATCGACATCGGCTGCCGAAGTAATAATTTCCCAATGGTCTGCATTGATACGTTCGGCATCGTCATTCCCCCAGATAACCGTATTGGTAAGATTATTCCCGGCTGTCGAAGCCGAATAAACGGTACTACCCGATGTTACATCGCCCGACACATTCTCGGCATGGGCATTACGCACGATCGTATTGTTGATTAACTGCGATGTCGAACCGGATTCGGCATAATAGGCCGAGCCCGTCGATGCCGTATTGTTGTAAATCACCGTATTGACGATGAGCGACTTCCCGCCTTCCCGCAGATAGACCGCACCTCCCGATTTACCGGGAGCCTCGTTCCCGCCCAATATAGAACCATAAATCTCTATATCGCTGGCATACACGGCTCCTCCCCCGAAATCGGCCGTATTGAGCAACAATTGGCAATTGCGCAAAGCAATCGGAGCCAAAGCACATAAAGCCCCGCCTCCATGATCGGTACACGACGAGTTACCTTTTACCATCTTTATTCCATCGAGTACAACCCTGCGAGTAGCCTCCGAGTCTTCATAATAAGCCACATGCGAATTACCGGAACCGCCGCCTATATCGCCCGAAAGAATCGTTTCATTAGCGTACTCGAAATCTTCGAGCAAGCCGTTCCCGTTCCAATCTTGACGAGGTCGCTCGCTCAAAAATGCCTCCCCTTCGTAATACTGGTCCGATGAAGGCATAGCCTGAGTTTCTTCTTCCGTAACGATATTAATATCCAACTCCGAAACCGTATTCTCCGACTGATTCTTATTGTCTATCGTTATATCGCTAATTTCCACGGTATATGCAGCTTTTCCACCGGAATAAGGATGAACAGAGACGAGCGAAAGCATATCGCCATTGGACAATGTATTTTCCTCATCAGTAATCTCTACGGAGGAAGTGCCGTCATATACCAATCCGGTCTTTAAATCCACCGTCAGTTTGTACTCTCCATTACTAACTCTTCCATTTATAAGCAAAGACTTTCTTACACCGGCTGTCGAATATAACTGTATACGCAACCTGCCGTCCTCGTTCCCTTTACTCAAATCGGTAAAACGTATCGTTGCATGCAAATACCGATTACTCGGGTTTGTTCTTTCGTATTTCACCGCCTGTGGAAAACGGAAGTAGGCTCCCAATTGGTCATTATAATAAGTATACTCTTGCCAAAAATACCTCCTGTACCTCTCGTTTGTTAATACGACACCATCGTTCCCCGAAACTGTAATAGATGCCCTATTAGGACTTGGACAATAATGCATACCGTATGCTCCTGCCGAATTTCCGGCAGCATAATAATCGGAGACATTGGAAGAATATGTATTCAATTTTTCCGCTTGCGAAAGATTATTCAAGCTCACCGAGGCATCATAAGGAACACCCGTAGAAGTCTGATGAAGAATATCGGTATCGAGAATTTCCGTCGATACCGTCGTGGAATTCTTGCGATTATCGATCGTAGCGCTATACAACTTTACACCGGCCGGTAATCCCGAGACGCGAACAGCCTCGATGACCGGAGCTGTCGCCCAATCGGTATTTCCGATAGCCAGATATCGCAAATCGTAAATATACTCGGTAGTGCTGTCGGTAGCGATGACCGGCAATTCCAGCTCATGAGGGAGTTGGAAGCCATTGACCGTCACAACAGGAGATGACGGTGACTTCTCATCGGTCGTGAAATGCAAGAACCACGAAGAGGGTTCGTCCTCCAATGCCTTTACCTCTGGATAAAAGGTAATCTCTCCATCACCGCCCAATGTATAGGAATAGTCTCCTTTGTTCCATACACCGGTGGCATCGACACGCTTCGAGGGTTCCACTTTAAACGATTCTATCCAACTCTCGTAATAAGGCAAGTTACTGCCCCGGAATCCTCCGTATATCGATGAATATCTGTTAAGAATAAAAGAAGTTCCCCAATTATCCTCTTTCACCGAAGTTTTCGGGTTATACGTTCCCTTCGAGACCCATATCTCGCACCGGCGAGTATCCTTATTCGGATCGTGTTCGAAATTGGCCTCATTCCCGAAATAATCGAGAGCTTGCTGTATATCGCCCAAAGCGTTTCGCCAACTGCGGCCGTTCGCCAACCCCTGTGCCGTTTGCGACACATACAACCGGTAGATTCCGTCTGCCCCCTTTTCGGCTTCGGTATCTCCCGCAGGGTCGATAACAAATATCCCGTCATAAGCAAAAGCTCCTATCTCGAAATAATCCCTCAAAGAAGAATCCTCTTTATAAAAACGATTCGTTCCGAGCAAATCGAGTCGAGAAACATGCAATGCCTCCATGAGCGGAGAGCCCGGCTGCTCGGCTCCGATACCGGCACGAATCAACGCCGATACACGTTTCAAAGTAAAATCGAGGTTATCGGGGTCGGTAAAACCGGGAGCATTCAAGCCCACTATGGTCGATGTATTCTCATTCGTACTCGTCAACGCCATGTTTCCGAAACCCACGACTTTGATACCTTCGACCGCACAATGATTAAAGATATAGTTTTGATACCGCACGCCCGTAAAGGTCGTATCGACCTGCTGGGACATGTTTCCGTATATATTTTTTCCGTTACCGGAATCGTTCATCCAGAATACAGAATTGATGATAATCGGCTTCACGCCTATCGATATACCACCACCGGAGCCATTGTTCACAGTCGTGTTATCGACCACCGTACAATTTACGACCATCGAAGAGTCGTCGGCATAAATACCTCCGCCATTGGCTCCCACGTTATTATAAACTATCGAACCGGTAATCCGGCCGCCCGGAGCTAAGTAAACTCCTCCGCCCTTATCGGAAGCAGCACAGTTGAAAACGGCACAATTCTGCAACAATCCGTTCGACGTAACCTTAACACCGCCACCCGACTGCCACTCTTCGTCAGACGGGTGATTGGCATTTCCATAAACGATATAAACACCGTTGAGCAAAGCTATTTCGGGGTTGGGATCATCGTAATAAGCTGCGCCCTCGGCAGGCATCGTGGCGTTGTCTTTATGCTGCTTCATGCCGAACGTTACGACACGATAGGCGCTTTCTTCTGTCGAACTGCCGATCATACCGTTGAAAAAAGTTCTGTTCAAACGCATATTACGTCCTTCCACGGTCTCATCGTCAGAGATTCCCGCAAACCCTCCATACACCTCTATCCCTGCCGGAATAATAAACGAAGCGGTACGAGGCTGATCGGGAAGAACGACATCGGTAGGATAATAAGTGCCTTTCGCAACCCTCACTTGAATGCGAGTAATATTTCTATATCGACCCGATGCGTACGTCTCCTTATTGTGAATAATATAACCTGCCCAGTTGAGAGCTTTTTGTAATTTCGCTTCGCAAGCGGCATTCGCCCACGACGAACCGTCTACCGTACCGTTAGCCGCCTTCGTCACATAAATGACTCCCACCTGTTCTCCGTCGATAGTCTTGATAGCGGGCATAATCGGCTCGCTTTGGTCTATTTCGTATGCCCCTATATCGATAGAACAGTCTTTGAAACGGTCGGTATAGTCCATATCGGTTTCGGGTAATGTAATCCCTTCGGGACTATTATTCCCGGCATTGATACAGGGTGAAGTGCCCTGTAAACGATAGTCGTTATTTTCTTTATTTCCCGACGAACGATCCACGAATTGCGGAACTTGATTGATAATGTTGTCTTGCGTCAAGTTAGCGCCAGAGACTCCCGATATAGAACCCGAGGGATAACAACAATGCGAAGTTCTCAACACTACATTGCTATGAGCCTGTACCTGAGACGAGCCCGAATTATTATAAATAATGGTATTGTAAATATTGGCCGCACCATCGGCAAACCAATAACCACAATAAATGGCTGCACCGCTACCGGAGTTGTCGGCAATCGTATTGTTATAAAAATCGGCTACTTCAATATAAACGGCCTGACCGTTGGAATTACCGCCAGATACGGAATTACCGGCAAACACGCAATTGTACAACGTACCGTAACGCATGTAAACACCACCGCCGTATTGTTCTCCGTAATCGCTCCCCAATGCCGGCATATCGTTATTGAAAAACGAACAATTGGAAAATGTTCCGTTGTTACAAAATGCACCTCCGCCGCGACTACGGGATGCTACATTATAATTGTTTCGGATAATACAGTTTTCGAGCCGTCCGTTTTTCCGCAAGGCTACCCCTGCACCGCCATCTTTTCCGTGACGTATTCGAGTTCGACCGTTTTGTATTATAAATCCGTCCCATATCGTCTCGATAACAAATGGATTCAACGCCACATTATTAGTCTCGGTCGAAGCCTGTCCCTGCGAACCCGCTTCCAAACGACCTCCGTCCTCATAATACGGGAAAGGCTGGGTAAGTACCCTACGAACTTTATTCGCATTATCGTATCGACTGTTCAATTCATAGAACTGACTCGTCGATCCACCGGCATCCATATCGAAATAAGGAGCATACCCATCGAGCGAAGTAACAGCATTCGCCTCGGCGGTTGTCATCGTCTGTATAATCGTATTGTAGACGCGGGGATTGCGCTCGTATTTCCCGGGTGTACCGGTCTTGGGAAATCCGCCGTACACTTGCACAGCATCCCGCATAAAGAATCCCCGACGGCTGGTATATTCGCCCTCGGCTACCCACACTTCGACCAAAGCCGTCGTATCGACACCAACAGGTATTTGTACCGATGCGCTACGACCGTTCGTTTGATTGTATGTATAATCTGTATAATTCAATGTCTCATAAGCGATCCGACCGCTTCCGTCCTTTTTCAACGATGCCTTGTATGCCTCGTTGACAGCATACTGCAAACCGGTAATATAGTCGGTAGCATCGCGGCTGTCGTATTCGATTTGATCATAAGGCAGACCGTCGTCGAATCCATACCACGCATTTCCATTGATAGCGTTCGCCCACGAAGAACCGTCTCCCGTACCGAAATAAGAGGTTTGAGGAGAAGAGGCCGTACCGGTAGGCCCGCTACGCACGTAAAGAACCGAACCGACAGGATTCAGACATGTAGCCTCATAAGCTCCTATATCGGGGGCTCCACCCACAGCGAAATTATGCCCCGTAATATCGGCATCAAGAACCAAATCAGGATCATCAACTATACTTTCGTCTCCGGCAATCACCAACGGTGATTCGCAAGTCGGCTCGAATCGTGCGGGACCGCCCAACGGCGTATCGTATCCAGACGAAACTGCGCCGACATTTCGGGTCGGATTGACAAAAGCCGGATACAACGGATCGCCCTGAACGACGCTTAACTGCATGTTCTCACTCCACAGATTCCATTCTTCCGGAGCATTCTGGATAGCATTGTTACGAATATCGAGCATAGTGGCCGCCCCTGTAATTTGTACGTCTTCGGGAGCGATAGTCCCGGTCGAAGTATTTCCCCACAAAACCGAGTTATAAAGTCTCAACGATCCGTTCACCGCACAAATGCCCGGGGCATTGTTATGTATAATCGTGCAGTGATTGAGACGAGCATCATTTTCAAGGGTTATCGCCGAATAAAAGGATTCGCTCGCCAATCCCGTATTGGTATTATTATTCACCACCGTATTGGCCATTACCAATTTCTCCGTCGTACCCAACATAACGATTCCGGCTCCGTTCGTTGCAACATTATTCTCGATCATGCAATTTCGGATATACAATGTGCCATATTCGTGCAGCACACCACCCCCGGTCTTGATAGCCGAAGAACCGGTCGATGCATCTCCGTTGACGATATGAAATCCGTCGAGAATGGCTTCTCCGTCGTCAGACATAGTTACCACATGATAAAGGTTCCCACCGGCCAACGTACCGTCAAACACCGTACGAAAATCTACCGGATTACGCATCGGTTCGGCGACATCGCTCCCCGCCGGGACAAACGTCTGTCCGGGAACCGTAGAGCCTTTCGTACCTACCAATTTGGAATTGAAGCCTCCATACAAGGAAACACCTCCCCGCAAAACGACCGACGAAGTGCGACGATCACTGCCGATAGCTTTCCATACCGGATTTATCGTCCCCTCCTTCACCCATATCTCACGAGGACAACCGGGATATTCGGTATCCGGGAGTTCCGCCAAATATTCGATGGCCGAGTTCCCCGATATAATCGGAGATTCCCAAGACTCGCCCGAAAGGTCCGTATCGACCGACGGGTCGACAAAAATAACCAGTTTCTTTACACCGTTATCTTCTATGACGCTATATTGCAAAGACGGACGATCGGAAGCGAAAGCTCCTAAGACACGAGGCTCGACGAACGCTTTGCTGAGAATATCGGTCATCGCGACATAAAACTGTGTTTTCACCGGAGCATACCTGACATACGGAGCCTCGGATTGGCTGCCTCCTTTTCTTTGTAGGGCAGAAATTTCGGACGGAACCCAACGTTGTACATCATAAATAGTTCGCAACGCATTGTCGAGCGTTTGAGTGCCCTCGACATCGGCGGCTGTCGTCTGGTACACGCCGGCCTCATCGTTGATAACGTCGACATTGCCGACTCTCACATTGGTAAAATCGGGGAAACTGGAATCATAAGCGATAGAAGAACGTCCTTTTGAATTTTGATCGGACAAGGCATACGTTTTTTGAGTCACGGTATTCACGCCCCAAATCGTATTGGAAAGATTTTGCAACGCCGTATTATAAACCTGTATCGAAGCCGGCACATTCGATTCGGCCGTCTTTCCGTTTTTCCCGTAAAATTGCCGAGTATGTTCGAGGGTCGCATTTCCCCAAAGAACCGAATTATAGACTATGCCATATCCATCGACGATCATACCGCCCGAATTTCCTTCTTGGTCGGAAGCCACCGCCGAACAATAGTTCTTAACCACCGTAGAGGAAGAAAGCCCTCCCAACTTATCGAAATAGACCGCTCCCGCATCGGCCGAAGAGGTATTGTTGGAAACGAGCGTGTTCACCAAGACGCCCCGGTACATATCGTCTAACGACTCTTCGTATGCAGGATTGTTATACTCCGCCTCATCAACATACACACCGCCGCCCACGCGAGCCGTATTGTTGGTTATTACCGTTCTGAAAACGGTTCCGTTCCCCAATATGTACACGCCGCCGCCCAATCCGTTGCGCACCTGCACTCCGGGCGAAGCATTGCGAAAGACCATGCTGTTCACCAACATTCCGCCGTTATTCATCATCACCCCGCCACCGCGAGTCAAGGCAAAGTTTTGATAAACGATACAATTCGACACGACTCCGTTCTCGGTCAAATAGATTCCACCTCCCATACGGGTCGATTCCCCGCGCTCGCCATAGTCGGCGCAACCGCCCGTAACCACGACACCGTCGAGAGTCGTCTCCACAGGAAGCGGCTTTGCCGTAACGGCTTCGTACTTCGTGGTTCTTTCGTTAAATCCCTCGGAAGCGAACCATACCACATGGTAGGAGTTGCGCCCGTAATATTGCTCCCATTTCTTCTCTCCGGCATTCCAACGCCAACCTTTCTGTGAATCGTCATTCCGATCGACATCTCCGCTGAATATCGTACGATTGACAAACGCCCACTGAACATCGAGATGGTCCGGGTCGCGGGGACGAGTTGTGCTGTTGTTTATCCCTTCGTCGCCGGTTTGTCCCCGGAATCCTCCGTAAACCGAGATACCGCTACGCATGATGAAAGAACGATGCCTTTCCGTACGGCCCCTTATACCCGACTCATCGGTAAATGCCGCCGTAGGGTAATACGTTCCACCGGCAACCCACACCTCTCCCACTACATTCCGGGCATATAGTTGATCGATCGCCATCTGCACGTCCTGTACAGCCAAACGCCATGTACTTCCGTCCCGGACTTCTCCGTCGGCAAGAGGCGGTTCGTCGGGCGAAAGCTGACGAACATACAATATATTTCTGCCCGAAACCGGCTGATATTGATAAGCGCCTATATCCAGCGTCTTACTGACGATCCTCGGCTTCCCGGCAATGTCGTAAGAAACATCGGTCCCGTAATACGTGTTCAACGTCGTCATCCAAGAGCTCTCGGCTTTCGACAGCAGCACAGAATTTTGACGTAACAAAAACGAGACACCCAAATCGGCATACACCGGTTCCAATATAGCTCCTACCTGAGTCGTAGGATTGATAAAATTGGGCACAGAGCCCGTATGGTCGTTATAGGGCAACAACGAAATATTATTGCTGCCTTTCGTTTCGTCCCAATCGACGATCGCACAATTCGAGACATGGTCGACAAGAGCCTCGAATCCCTTCAATCCAGCATGGTTCAACGGATCGATACTCCATATAACCGAGTTGGATACGCTGATCGAAGAACCCGCCACATCGGTATCGGCCGGACGGCCTATACCATACAACTGGTTGTTGACAATCGTATTATTGACAATCGAAGTCTCATCGTATACACAAATACCGCCCCCGTTATTATTATAAACGACATTGTCGAAAACGACTCCTGCCTCGGAGTAGATGCCGCCTCCATATCCGAACCCGTCGCGACGGAATGCCGAATTGGATACCAACACCGAGTTATAGACAAAACACGGCTGGGAGTCCGAACCGCTATTCTTATGCATATAAACGGCTCCTCCTTTCGAGGCAAAATTAAAATAGAACAGGCATCGCTGTATGCCGCAACCGATACCGTCGAGCGATACACCTCCGCCGCGCCCCGAATTGCCGCCTCCATCGGCAGCCCCTCCGGCAATGGTTATTCCGTCGAGCATCACGCCCACACTCGACGGATCGAAAGTAACTACCGTATGGAGATTGTCTGTCCGGGTAGTATTCTGGGTCGGGTCGAGCGAAGAGAACATGTTATCCGTACCGACTACATCGTTTCTCAACCGGTCGCCCGATAAAATAGTCTGGTTCTTCAACGCCCACGGCTCCTGCCGGTCGCCCGAATAGACATTGCCGTATTCTCTCTCTTCGAGACTGTTCTCCCCCTCATAGACCAAAGCTCCTAAATCGTCGAACACTTGTCCGCGAAAACCGCCGTAAACAACGACCTGATTTCCTTTCAAGACGAACGAGGCACTCTGTTCATCGCCGGGAAGGAGCGGTTCGGTCGGGACATAAGTACCCGCCGCAACCCATATCTGCAATGTAGAGTTAATAGTATTCCATGTATCGGTAGAACGAAGAATCATTTGCAAATCGGAACCCTTAGCGGCATTCGCCCACGAAGAACCGTCGAACGTACCGGCTCCTTCGGGGGAAACATATATGCGTCGCAAATTGAAGGCCGGTTGAGCCGGCTGGATATTCGACTGAGCCTCTACCGGTAAGCTCGTCAGCGACAACAGAAACAATAGCAGCAATCCCGCCGAATATCCCATGCGTTTCGACACATCGGAAACACGGCCTGCAAAATCAATAATTTCTCTATTTCTTCCGTTCAACATAACCTATAATTCCTTTTCTATATCGAAGCTGTCCATCGATAATTATATTCCGTTTGCGTAAATCCCACCACATCGAACCGCAGCAAATAATACGGCGCAACCGCCAAATCCTCGGGGGTATCGACGTGTATGTTATAAGTAGTCGTCTTTACATAAGCGTCTGCATATACGCTCTGCACGACCAGCTCTATATCGAGCGTACCGCTATCGTAGAGATAACAGTCGTATCGCCCGTTAATCCATGCCGATTGACCCGGTCCCGAATTACCGGTAAGGCTGACCACGTGATCGACAACGGGGTCATTCGACCTCACGGCAAAGAATTTTCCCTCTTTGGGTACATTTTTCAACTTCAATGAAACGACTTTCGCCGACGTGCAGTCCCCATGTTCTTTCTGCCCGGCAGGCTTGGCGTTGTAATTGGATATAGCCGTCCCTATATTGTACATAATATCGACCTTAGAAGCCACCAGCCCGGCATCGATAACTCCCGAATGCTTCATTTGAACCAATTCGAGGTCGAGCAAAGTACCGGCATATAAATCGCGCGAAGGCGTGGCGATCGTCGTCAACGCCATCACCTCGTCTTCCGTCGACAGGGCATCCCATTCGTAGTGACTGCCGGCATTGACGATAGCATAAAACGAGGCGGTGCACTTCGGCACGTCTATGGCTTGAAACTCATAATAGGCCGTGCTTTCGGGCAGCTCTATATAATAATGTTCCATGTAAGCGGCAGCGCCGTTTTTAGGCTCTACATACATGAACAGGTTGATATTTTCGATGGCATCCGGCATCTCCGGCGATGTCCCGGGGTCTCCCGGAAGCCCCACCGCTCTCGAAATTTCCCGGCCGGTGTATATACTCAACGTCACGCTCGCCGTCTCCTGCGGTTCCGACGGACTGCCGGGCTGCAACGAGTTCTCGCCTGCACAGCCGCCGAGCAACCATGTAGCGAACAAAAGTGCCATTATCGCATATCTCTGTTTCAACATCAAAGCTCCTATTCGATTAAACCTATATTCGACAATCTGCCCGCATTCGGGAATATTATATATCCACATCGATATCTCCTCCCGGTTTCCAGTCGATAGTCACCGCCACGGTCGCCTGCACATTGTGACCGATATCTATACTGCCGTCGTCCCTCACCACACCGTATATTTCTATACACTCTCCGGCGGGAAGCGGCTCGGTCAGATTGATCGTATTTCGTGTTATTTTATCTCCTATGGTAACGTAAACATCGGTATTCCAGATAGCATTTCCCTCCGATAGGTTACGGTTCAAAGACTTCGCTCCTGCACTCGCCTCATTCCTCGACGGAAACGAAACAGCTTCGAAAAGCGCCAGTCCGTTTTCATCTTTCCCCGCTTCATTCATCTGTACGACAACAGGGCGGTCGTACTCATAAAGACTGTCGTTACACAAAAAACCGGTTGCGGTTTCATTGACATATCCCTCTACCCGTTTTACCGGGACGACGGGATCGGTTCCATAACTGAGGTGTAACCTCGTCTTGGAAATACAAGGCGTCAAAACGACCTCGATAAACTGATTTCTGTCCGCTATCGTAAATCGTTCCCTCCCGACATACAGTTCCGAAACATGCGAAGATACCGTATCGGCCGCCGACTCATAAGACAATTTATAACGATCGGACGCGACACCGAGGTCGGAACATTTCACACAACTCGCCTGCGAAATATTGGCAATGGCAAAATGGTGATAATCGTTTGCAGGCAGGGTAATAGCGTAGATATTGTTCGACGGCATTCGTTCCCGCTCTACATACTCATGATAAGCGAGCGATTTGTTACCGTCATAAAAATGCATATTGAGATTCTCCATTCTACCCGAAAATGCCTGTGTATGGGTAGACAGTTCTATTCTATATCTGACGGTGAAATTGTTGCAATCGGACATGTTGTCGTCGATGCAACCGCTCGATAACGGCAGCAATGCGAAAAAGATTCCTCCGACAACCCATCTTTGCCAATCACCTGTTTTCATTTTCTCGATATTTATTTTTTGAGGAAATATCTCCGGCGAATCGAAACGCTCCCGATTCACCGGAGACAAATTTTACAGTTTAACTATTTTTTTCGAAATCAATCGCCGATAGGTACATCGATAACCAAACCGGCTTTCCAGTCTATATCGACAGCCAATGCCAATTCCAAACGCGGGTTAATCAGGTCGGGAACCGTATTGTAGGCTTTTGCCAACGAATTGATAGACAAGTTCGCCGTCGTATTGTAATCCTGCTGGAATACGCGAACGACTTCACTCTTACTGTTGTCCTTCTTATAAGTCAGCTTTCCTACCAAGTAGAACGTTCCGCCTTCGGGAACCAAATTGCCGTCTAAACCGTAGAATTGAGGACCGTCATTCAAGACCTCCAAAGCAATATTGGGTGTATGTCCCAAATCTTCTGCATTACCGGTAGAACAATCGGCCGTCTCAGGCAATAAGCTGTATATAAATGGAGTCATACCAGCAAAATCGGGAGTAGCGGCATTCGTCAATTCGTAATCATTGGTATTCATTCTGTTGTCATATACAATCTTGGAATAAGTATCGGAAGCAGAAGGATGCATTTCCCAATCCAGTTTATCGGGCAGACCGCCAATCAATATACCCTTTACAACAAAATTATGGTTGGTCAAAGTCACCTTAGTATTTTTACCGGCCGGAACTGTACCATCGGCCGATTTGAATGCAGCTTTCACATCGAGACGTGCCACACCGTAATTGATCGTTTTGTTCAAAGCAATCTTCGTCGTCGCTACCGTAATCGGCGTACGAGCTCCGCTATAAACACCATTATTCCAATTAGTAAATGTCGGAAGAGTCGAATAAGCTACCGGATAGGCATTGGTCCAATAATACAAAGAAGAAGGATAGCTGTATGCCTTCGAAGAACCGCTCGTAACAATACCCGAACCGCCGGGGCCGTTCTCATCGAACAAGATGATACCGTTATTCAATTTATATGCTCCTTTCGGAAGATTGGCGGGGAAATCTTTGTAAGCATCTTTTGCCAACTCTGTCGCCATATTATCGACCGATGTCTTTGCCGTATTGGCTGCTGACGTAGAGTAATTCGTATATAATTCGCCCAACCCGTTCGAAAGATACTGTAAAGCCAATTTCAGATTTTCCAAAGAAGCGCTATTGAACGAAAAGTAACCATTCTGCAACTCTGTTGCCTTATTCTTCTCCTCACCCTCTGTCAAACTACCGACATAAGTAGCTAATGCATCCGTAACATTCGTTTTCCACGCCTCTATCAAAGCGGCTGCGGTAGAATAGGAACCACCGGTATAAGTACCTTCGGTAATATTCTTCAAAGTAAACGCTATGTCGGCAGGCGTCAAAGAGGTAACCGAAGCATCGGGTGTCATCTCCAAGACACCTTTGTAAGCCGCGTCATGCTTGGCTTTACCGTAAAAAAGGAAAGCGATGTCGCCGGAAGGAATAGTTACGTCGGTAAACGTTTTTACAAAATTCTCGGCCTCGCCATTCGTGATCTCAGAACCTGTCAACTGGGTAGCACCGGCCAACACCGAATTAGCTCCTACATAATCGTCGCTCAAATTTGAAAAAGGCATTAACCTCAAACTTTCTATACCCAAGAAATTGTTGTTGCCTTGAACATCGTCGCTGGTAGCACGGGACACCGGCGAAGGAATAGCGAACGAGAAACTCGTCTTGACAGCATCTCTTTCCCCCACAGGAGTCTCTCCTCCCGGAATAACCTCTTCGTTGGAACAAGACGACAGAACTGCGGCAGCGGCAAGGAACATAGTCCCGGCTTTTGCCCATTTTGTTTTCATTGTTTTCATCTTCGTAATTGTTTTTGTTAAAAGATTAATAATCGTTTTCTATATTTTCCAAGTTTTGAATAGCTACTTTGTCTCCCATAGCGGCTGCCTGCTTGAACAAGTCCAATGCCGTCGCTTTATCGCCTAAACGATAATAGGCTGTCGCGAGAGTGTTCAAACAGCGTTTGTCTTCCCGTATGGGTCGAAGCAAAGAGACAGCCTCGTCGAAATCGCCCTCGGCAATCATACCTTGTGCCCGGTTGATCTTTATAGCGTTATAATCCGGTTCCGAAGTATAATAAACCCTCATGTATCCCGAATTACGTTGGTCGGAGAATACCGAGCGCAACAGGTCCTTGAAAGGCTCTCCACCGTCCAGCCGGCGCAACAACCACTCCCGACGGCCGAGATCGGCCGTATGGTCGATAATATCGAGCATCTCGTCCCGGCAATCGAATGTGCTTTCTTCCACCCGATCGCGCAATTCGCCCCATGCCTCGCCCCCGTTGGCTACCTCGTAGAGGCTATCCGGCAATTCGAGATAACTGTTTACATACTCTTTCAAGACCTCGGCGCGAGCGCCTGCCAAACGGGTATTCCGGCCGAGAGGACCCTCGGGCGAAGCAAACCCGACAATCAATATCTTCCCGACATCGGAACGGTCGTCGGCATAGATCTGCCTCAATATATCGACGATTCTACCGAGCGTCACATCGTTGTTTCGGTAATCGCGACGTAAGTCGGACTTATCGAGAGGGAAATAGACTTTCAATGCTCCCCGATCCCTCCATACGGTCATCGAATCGGAATAGGGTTCGTACTCTGCCATCGGGAACAAAACCTTTTCGACCTCGGCCAACCGTTCCGCCACACTCGGTATCAATGCCACCGGCTGTACCGAAGGAACATAAGGAGGACGCAGTTTCACATCGGAACAAAGGAAGATGCCCGGCAAAGGTTCGACCTTGCAACACCCCTCGCGCTCACATAACAGGCTGAGATCGACAGGGGCTCTACCCATCCATTTTTCATAAGGCAGCACGCAATCGTATTGCAACTCGCCGCCATCGACGGTCTGATAAAAAGGAACTTCATACGTTTTCCCCGAAAGCACGGCTTCCCGGCGGCGTAACTTTTGTTTACGCTTGCCTATAATTTCTATTTCGTCGAGAGCCAAAGAATCCACGCCGTTCTCGATAACGGGAATAAGCCTTTGTACATAATCGGAAGCAATCGTACCCGACGGAACCAAAATTTTGAAACTTACCCGAATACTATCTCCCGAACGGTGTATCGAAGCATTCTCGACCTTCACTTCGGCCCCGGCAAAAAATATAGCCCAGACAAAAACCGGTAGAAACACTATATATCTTTTCATCGCTTTCATTTCAGTATATAGATTATAGAAATCGCGGCTTCGGTAGGAGCAAGATAGCCTTTATGGCCGTCGCCTATTTTACGCCCGCAAGTACGACACTGGTAATAATCGAACGTATAAATCGGCTATATTTTTAGCGTGTTTTCCCCGATGAATTTTATTGTTTGTAAAGGCTTACAATACAAATAAATTTCAAAGTTTTTATTAATAATATAAAAATCAATCTGTTAAAATAAAATATAGTCATCGTATTTGTATTGTAATAATTCTAAAATATTGTAACTTTGTCACCGTATTTCAAATGGTAGTAATGGGGAAGCGGGGCAATAACAAATGATGCAAAATCTGTTATTGCCTAAAAATTAGAAGGTTATTATAATTGATAAAAAATATATGGGGCGAATAAAACGATTTGAGTTATAAAAAATATATTTTGTACTAATCCTCACATAATTAGACAAATAGATGAAGAGAATCCTAAATATAATTATAATAATATTATTATCGGCTATTTGTTTGACCGGTACGGCGCAAAAGATAGCGGTAAAGAGTAATCTCCTCGGTTGGGCTACCGCCACACCGACGTTGGGAGCGGAAATAGGATTGGACGATCGTTGGACGTTGAATACTCATATCTACTATAATCCATTCACTTTCAGGGATAACCGAAAATGGAAGCATATCCGCGTACAACCCGAAGTGCGTTATTGGCTCTGTCAAAAGTTCAACGGGCATTTCTTCGGGCTTCATGTATTATACACCCATTTCAATGCCGGACAAGTTCCGCTTCCTTTCGGAATTTTTCCCGATGTTAAAAAATATCGTTATCAAGGCAACACTTACGGAGCCGGGTTATCTTACGGTTATCAATGGATTTTAACACCTCGGTGGAGTATCGAGGGAAGTATCGGTGTAGGATACAAGTATAATACGTTGGTTTAAACCTAATAAATATATCTATTTATTTACATTTAGAAATATTATTTAACCATTCAAATATCATTATACAATCTACATTTATTGGGTTAAATAGGGATCTTCACATATTCTAAAAATAAAAAAAATTTGCCTACAAAAACAGAGGGATCTTAACCAAAAGGGATATATCGAGTGGTCTCGATATATCCCTCATTTTTAGATTCAGTAGAAAATTTGCGGGATAAGAGGAAAGGGGGACGCGCCACCCTGTTCTTGTATTCAAAGGTATCAACCTTCTCCCCTGCCGTGTCCCGTAGCATTACGGGGAATTGCAGAGCAACATAGGGGAAACACCGAAGAAACGATAGTTGCTAAGGAGAGGGGGTAAAAAACTGCTGAGTAGATTTTTGATGACATTCAACCCCTCCGTCACTACGTGACTCCTCCCCTATGTTTTGTTGTCAAACAAAACATAGGGGAGGAGTTGGAAACACCCACACAAAGGAGCCTTTCCCCGATGATATAAAATCAAATTTTCACACTAAACGGAACGCTTTGCGAAGCTCCTCGGATTGTTCGTCGGTCAGACCTTCGGGCTCGAATCCCATCGCACGAGCCTGCAAATAAATCTGCGCCGATTTAGACAGCGTATCGATCATATCGAAACACTCGATCACATCGCCACCGACAGCCAATGCTCCATGCTTCTCCCACATAACCACATCGTAACGATCGAGCAACCGGATAGTGGCATCGGCCAGTTCGAGCGAACCGGGCAACTTATAAGGCACGATACCCAAACCTTTGGGTACGATAACCCGCGTTTCGGGAATCATGGACCACAACAGTTTTCCCAGTACATCGGGCTGTAAGAACGCTCGGTTATGGGTCATCGCCACCAAATCGGTGGGGTGAGTATGCAACACGACCTTATTGTCGATGCCACGGCCTTTCAAATAGTCGTGCATCGAGAGATGCGAAGGAAGTTCCGACGTAGGCCGTACCGGATTATCGGCGATAATTTCATACCAATCTCCCGTATCGGAAATACGGATCACCGCCATATTTTCCATCGGGTGCGAAGCGACATAACGCATACGCCGGTTCGTACCTGTCACCAAAAAGAAATTCCCTTTCAATGCATTCATCACTTTGGGTAACGGGTATCGCTCGGAAATGGCAGGCAATGCCTTCTCTTCATCGGTCAATAAATCCGTAACGTTCACCGAAATATTTCCGCCGTTTCGTTCGGCCCACCCTCGTTGCCACAAATAGCCGGCCACTTCGGCAACATCGGCGATCTGGCATTCGAGTTTATCGTTTTTAATCAGTTTCATCTCTTTTATTTCATTATAAATTACTGTTTACCAAATTGGGGAAAACCGTCGAGAAGATAAGAATCAGCAACCCAGCGATCAATACGGTTACGGTCCGCCGTCCTACCCCATTCCACTCTTTCAACAAAATTCCCCACACGTTGCTGAAAATAACATTCAGCGACATCAATATGCTCCACGAGAAAGCCAGCATGACCGGCGAACCGGTGAAGAAACTTTTTCCCATGCCCAACCCGAAGAATTGAGAATACCAAAGCAAACCCGCCAAAGCGCAAAACAATAAGTTATTGACTCCTGTCGATACCGATACCGAGAAATACTCCCTGCCGGTACGATTCTTGATATTCTGCCACAGGCAATACGCCGCATTGGTGCAAAAACCGCCTAATGTAACCAACAGGATCACCGGGTTAAGGGCGAACAAGTCGGACGCACCCAACGCCAATGCCGTCTGCTGCACTTCGGCTCCGGCTTCGAGTCCGAGACTGAAACAGGCACTCATCATACCGGCGAGCAAGGCGACCGAAATCCCTTTGGTAAAAGCGAAATCGCGTATAGCTTTCTGCTTCTCCTCATCGCTCATATTCCGAGCCTTCAAACTACCCGCATAACCGATCACCGCAATACCGGCCAACGTAATACACACCCCGGCCAACAAGACGAGACCTTCGCCGCGAAACAGATTCGTTCCCGCAAACAAAGCCGGAAGCAATGTACCGAAAGCCGCACAAGTACCCAGCGAAATAGACTGTCCGAGGGCGACACCGAGATAGCGCATACTCAACCCGAAAGTCAATCCGCCCACTCCCCACAGCACACCGTACAAGACAGACATGAACGGAATACCCTCGGAGTAGAGTTCCCCGAGACTATGACCCGTCGGAACCGCCAGAAACGCACCCAACAAGGGGAACACCAACCATGCGAAAATCCCCTGCACGAGCCAGAAACTCTCCCAGCTCCAAGATTTCACTTTCTTGATAGGCACATAAGAGCTCGACTGGCCGAAACTCCCCACGGCAATAATCAATAATCCTATGAGAATATCCATGGCTCGTTACTGGCGTTTGGAAGTCACATTTTTCTCATAAGCCTCGATGTCGGCGATATAATCTTCACCCACGGGCACATCGTTCGTCAGGCAGAAGTAATCCCAAACAGCATTCCACGGCAGGCTCTTGCACTCTTCGAGCAAAGCGAGACGTTCGAAGAAACGCCCTTCGGCCTCATATTTGCGCAACAGGGCAAGCGGTTCGAGCAACGCTTGCAAGAAACATTTCTGTGTAGCCCGCGACCCGATGACATAAGCCCCGATACGATTGATAGAAGCATCGAAATAATCGAGACCGATGTGTACTCTCGAAAGGGCATCGCAACGAACCACTTCATGAGCCAAGTCGAGCGTGTCGTCGTTCATAATCGTCACGTGGTCGGAATCCCAACGAATGGGACGGCTCACATGCAACATGATTTCGGGCGTAAACAACAGCAACGAGGAAATCTTGTCGGCGATACTTTCGGTCAAATGGAAGTGACCGGTATCGAGAGTCACGATCTTATTGTGCTTCACGCCGTAACCCAAATAAAAATCATACGACCCCACGGTATAACTCTCGGCTCCGATACCGAAAAGTTTGGCTTCGATACAATCTTTCATGTGCCGGTACTCGGTAGCGAAAATACGGTCGAGAGACTGTTCCAACAACTGGCGATAATAGAGCCTGTTGACGGTCGTATCTTTGGAACCGTCGTGAATCCAAAGATTCATGATACAAGGATCGTTCTGATATTTTCCCATCTCGTCGGCAATCCACCGGCAACGACGAGTATGTTCTACCCAAAATTCACGAATCGAATCGTCGGGATTGGCAAGTGTGAGCATGCCGCTTTTGGGGTGGGAAAACGAAGTGGAATTAAAATCGAGCTTCAATCCGTTCTCTTTGGCCCATTGCATCCAACTGGTAAAGTGATCGGGAGTAACCTCGTCACGATCGACCTTCTTACCGCCGAAATCGCCATACACCTCGTGCAGATTGATGCGATGCGAACCGGGCAACAAAGATTTCACTTTAAGCAAATCGGCACGCACTTCGTCGATATTGCGAGCTTTACCGGGATAATTTCCCGTAGCCTGTATTCCGCCGGTCAATTCGCCGTCGGGATTTTCAAATCCTGAAACATCGTCGGTCTGCCAGCAATGCAGCGACAAAGATATTCCCTGCATTTTTTTCAACACTTCGTTCACGTCTACGCCTATGGCGGCATAACGTTCGGCGGCATACTCGAAAGCCGCCTTCACGGCTTGTTCATTCTTCATGATATTCTCCTTTCTATTTATAATAAATTACATTTCTTCTTGAAAATCACGTATTTCTCGTTCCACAGTTCGGTATCGCACGGTTCATAACGCTGTAACGAGACCGCTCCGGCTGCCAATCGACGCATGGAATCCCGATCAGCTACCACGCCCAAAGCCCGCAACTGTACCAACACATTACCCAAAGCCGTCGCCTCGGAAGGCCCGGCAATCACAGGAAGTCCGATAGCATTTGCCGTAAAACGGTTCAACAAATCGTTTTGCGAACCGCCGCCGATAATATGCAGACATTCGATGGGAAAAGATGCCACCGTCTGCAAGCGGGTCAAAACAAAGCGATACTTCAAAGCAAGACTCTCGAATATGCACCGCACATACTCGGCATGCGTTCGCGGTACGGCCATGTGATGAGACTTGCAATAATCCGCAATAGCCTCCGGCATGGAAACGGGATTGGAAAAAGTCGCATCATCGGGATCGACATAACTCTCGTTCGTGGCAACGGACTGTGCCATTTCCACGATTTGCGGATAGGAATAAGTCACACCCGATTTGTTTTTCCACACTTTTAGGCACTGTTCTAAAAGCCACAATCCGGTGATATTTTTCAGAAAACGGGTAGTCCCGTCGATACCGCCCTCGTTCGTGAAATTCATTCGATAAGCCTCGTCGGTGACAATCGGCTTTTCCGATTCTATGCCCATCAACGACCAAGTGCCGGAGCTGAGATAAGCGAAATTCCTTCCCGATGCCGGCACGGCTGCCACCGCCGATGCCGTATCGTGACCGGCGACAGCTACAACGGGAATAGCCGACAATCCGATTTCGGCCGCTACATCGGCCCGCAAGTTCCCGATTATCCGGCCCGGCATAACGACCGGAGGAAATTTTTCTACCGGAATATGCAAAGGTTCCAACAACCGTTCTTCTATCCGGCAAGTTTCGGGATTCATCAATTGGGAGGTCGACAATATAGTATATTCACACACCTCTTTTCCGGTGAGCAGATAAGAGATGGCATCCGGCATAAACAAAATGCTGCGTACTCCGTCTATATCGATACTACCTTCGAGACGCATCGCATAAAGTTGGAACAGCGAATTGAAATTCATAAACTGTATACCGGTCAAACGATAGACCTCTTCCCGGGGAATATGTCGGAAATATTGTTCGGGAACGCCCTCGGTATAAGGGTCGCGATATGCACGGGGCAACGAAACGAACGAACCGTCGGGCCGAACACAGACAAAATCGACGCCCCATGTGTCGACTCCGATAGAATCGATTGCAATCTGTCGGGAAGCCGCCATGTTCAGACCTTCTTTGATAGAATTGAACAGAGAATAAATATCCCAGTAACAACGTCCGTCAATCTCTTTAATCACATTGGGAAATCGGTTGAGAATTTCCATCTCCAACCCTCCGTGTTTCATTTTTGCCAAAATGACACGACCGCTCGTAGCTCCCAAATCTATGGCTATACATGCAGTGTCTTTCATGTAAAAACAAGATATTTTATAATTTACGAAGCAAAAATAGAATCGGAGAAATAGATTCGACTGATGTTTTTGATACAAAAACTTTCTATTTTGATATTCCGAAAAGAAATCCTATATTTGGGCTACTATGAATATGGAAGAGAAAAAATCGGATGCTTTAAAATATCTGAGAGTAAATGCTCGGGACGAAGAATGGGGTATCGTCATTACGACGGTAGGTTACCAATATGTTTCGCCTAATCATGCCTACCCGTTGTCGAAACACCCGGATAACTACAATTTCAAGAACGAAGGCAAACGCACCCTCAACGAATATCAATTGGTTTACATTACGAGAGGAGAAGGCTATTTTTCCAGCCGGTCCTGTCCGAAGACACACATAGAAGCCGGAACCATGCTGTTGCTCTTCCCGGGAGAATGGCACAAATATTACCCCGACGCCCGAACCGGCTGGGACGAACATTGGGTAGGGTTCAGAGGATTCCACATCGACAACCGGGTAAAAAGCGGCTTCTTCACCCCGTCGCACTGTCTGTTCAAAATAGGAACAGACGATAAAATCATAGACCTTTATCACGAAATCATGGACAAGGCCGAACGCGAGAAAGCAGGATTTCAACAAATCGTATCGAGTATCGTCTTACATTTGTTAGGAAGTGTGTACTACAAAGATTTGAATCGCTCGTTTAACGACGATCACATGATCGACATCATCAACAGAGCCAGAATCATGATGAAGGAAGAACAAACCGGGAACTTGTCTCCCGAAACCATTGCAGCCCGATTAGGTGTAGGATATTCTCTATTTCGCCGGGAATTTAAACGGTATAGCGGAATTTCTCCCGGACAATATCAGCAACAACTGAAACTGGCTCGTGCCAAAGAATTACTGTCCTCGTCCAATCTCTCCATTGCAGAAATCGCATTTGAACTGAATTTCGAATGCGTGGGACAATTCTCGACCTTTTTCCGCAAAAAGGAAGGTGTGACCCCATCGGAATTTCGACGACAAAGATTCTGATTATAAGATTTTTACACATTCAACAACAGACATTCGGGTAAATAATAAGAAATTGTTCATTATCATTTTACCTATATGATTTTGACGCTTTGACTTCAAAATTTGACGCATTGCTCTTTTGCATCTCCTCTTCCAAGTTACTTTTGTTTCCGAATCATAAATAATATTTTTATCTATGAAAAAGACATTCGCCTATGCCTTGTTGATCCTTACGGCTCTCTATTCTTGTGAAGAAGGAAAACAGGAAGAACCCGTACTTCCCGGAACGACTCCCGATGAAATCTATTTAAACGTTTCGCCCCATACACTCACTTTCGACGAAACCGACGCGTCGAAGAATATCATAACCGTCAGTACAAATACGAATTGGAAAGCAACAGTGGATAATTCGGGACTGAAAATAAACAGAACCGAAGGAACAAGCGAAGATACCTCCATATCCATTACCGAAGCTCCCGAAGGAAAGACTTGTAAACTCACGATTTCGACGATTCCCGCAAATGGAGAAAAAACGATTTCCAAAGAAGTGTCCATATCGAGAGCCGCGGCTGTCGTCACTCCCGACCGGACCATTATATATAACAACGATTTCGACAAAGAGATCGCAGTCAAAAACACATACTGGCCTTACCTCGACCAATTCGACGGCTGGAAAAATGCGAACGGAACCGGTAGCGGAGCCGAAACATACGACCAAATGAGCGTATCGGTCAGAAGCGACTGGACATCGGATTACGCCCCACCTGCCGACTACCGCCCTTACGCATCGGGGAAAAACAACATCTACTTCAACAAAGCCGGCAGCTTCGTCTCCATAAACAACATTAACATCGCTCAGGAAAAAAATTTTATCCTGCAATTCGGTAGTTCTGAAAACAAGACATTCGATTACGACGACTTGAAGGTCGAAATAGGAAACGGGACTTCATGGGTAGAAATAGACTATTCCAGAAATCTGACGAACAGTTGGGCTTTGACGACAAGCATGTTTTCCCTTCAAAACAGTTCCGGCACACTTAGTATCAGGTTCACCGCCACAGGCGCCACACAAATGCGCATAGACGACATAAGATTGACCGACGGAGAACCCTCGGAGCAAATCATCGTTTTCGATAACACCGTTTATCCGTTGGCAGAATTGCCTGCATACGAAAACGATGACTACGTCGTCACTCACTACGGCACGCTCGGCAGTCACAGGGTGCGGAACTATACTATGCTGTTCGATAAAGAGAAACACGCCGCTTTGTGGGTTGCATACCCGCTCCATTCATGTTATCGGGGAAACAGCGGAAGAACCGAGGCTTGGGCGGCAGACCCTCTCATCGAAATGTTATATCAGGCCAAAGTTTATGGCGAAACATTCTGCTATTATAAAGACTATTCACGCGGGCATCAAATACCTTCGGCCGACCGTACGGCAACCGACGAACTGAACAGCCAAACATTCTATGCCTCGAATATGACACCCCAAAACGGAGATTTCAACGGCGGGATTTGGGCTTCTCTCGAAGGGAAAATTCGGGAAAATATGTGCCAAGACACTTTATACGTAGTGACCGGTTGTTACTTTGGGAATGGATATACGACTACTTACGACGGATATTATGGAAACAACGCCGATCCCGCTTCTAAAATCTGTCCCGTACCTACCCACTATTTTAAAGTGGTATTGCGCACTCGTTCCGGGAACTCGGGAAAAGCCGTCGGTCAATGTGGCTCCGACGAGCTGAAAGCCATAGGTTTCTGGTTGGAACATCGCAACGACTACCCCCAAACATTCAGTACAGAATATTGCAAATCGGTAGAATATATAGAACAACAAACCGGGTTCACCTTCTTCCCCTCCGTACCAAAAGAAGTAAAAAAACAATGTACGCCGTCCGATTGGGTTCTCTGAAATAACCCCGGCTGAGACTGACAGCACAAAAAAAGGGGAACGGACCGTCTAAACGAAATGAACACGGTCGACAAGGTTCTTGGATTTTCTCTCCAAGAACCTTTTTTATGGACAAATATATATACCCGTCAAAAAACGCCCGGAATGAAATCCCAAGCTGCGAGCCGAAAAAAACTCCCAATCATGGGCTCGTGTACAAATACCCGCAACTTCGATACGGGACAAATCGACGCCACAAACCGTCAACTCCTCCACAGCAGCCGCCCACAAATCGATATGAAAACGACCCGACGGATAATGATGCGCTATACGATTTACATCGAAACCCTCCGAGTCAAACGTTTGTACCACCTCATCGCCCACTTCGAAATTGTCGGGGCCAATCGACGGCCCCACCGCAACATACAGATCAGACGGAACCGTACCATACATATTAACCATCTCATCGATCGACCGTTGAACGATATGTCCGGCCATGCCTCGCCACCCGGCATGAACAGCAGCACAAGCCCTATGAACGGCATCGTAAAGCAAAACGGGGACACAATCGGCCGTCGACACAGCTATCGCTACGCTCGGACAATCGGTCATCACGGCATCGACACCGTCTAAACAAGCTGTTTGTTCTGGCTTAGACAACCGAATGAACTCGTCGGTTATAGACAGAACTTTCGTTCCGTGAATTTGGCGCGGAGAAATCAACGTATCGATACCTAACGAGCGACAGAGCCTCTGTCGATTTGCGATAACCCTATCGGGATTATCCCCGGTGTATTCACCCATATTATCCGTAGAATACACATCACCGTGAACGACTCCGTTACGTGTCGTAACGAACGTAACGACTCCCGGCAGTGCATCGAACGAAGGAAACGAATACCACCTGCAATCCTTATTCTCGTGTAAAACCATTACCAGTCTTCTTCCTCGAAATTATCGTCGCCCGGCTCGTCGCCACTTTCGTCACGTTCCAAACCCGTATCAAAGTTATCTTCCTCCTCGACCCGATGGCGCTCATCGAGATTACGATGGGTCAGTGTCATCACCCGGTTTTCCTCATCGTTCAACTCACGCCACAACACATCTTTCAACTCGGTAATACCCTGTCCCGTCACCGATGAGATAAATACGACAGGCACATCGGGCAAATCGTCCTTCATCGCCTCGATCAACTCGTCGTCGAGCATATCGCACTTGGTCACGGCAAGCACCCGCTGTTTATCCTGCAAATCGGGATTGAAAGCGGTAAGTTCGCGAAGCAAAATATCATACTCTTTGCGAATACTATCGGTATCCGCTGGAACCATAAACAACAATACGGCATTGCGTTCCACATGCCTGAGGAAACGCAATCCAAGCCCCTTTCCTTCGCTCGCTCCCTCTATAATTCCGGGTATATCGGCCATGACAAACGACCGATTATCTCGATAGGATACGATACCCAAATTCGGTTCGAGAGTAGTAAAAGGATAATCGGCTATTTTAGGACGAGCCGCCGAAATCGTAGATAACAATGTCGATTTACCCGCATTGGGAAATCCTACCAATCCTATATCGGCAAGCAATTTCAACTCCAAAATAACAGTGCGCTCCACGGCCGGTTCTCCGGGCTGGGCATATCTTGGGGTCTGATTGGTCGCCGATTTGAAATGCCAGTTTCCCAAACCGCCACGGCCGCCTTTCAAAAGAACTACTTCCTCACCGTCTTGTGTAACCTCACACAAAAACTCACCCGTATTGGCATCGAAAACCGCCGTACCACAAGGAACCTCTATGGTCTTATCTTCACCGTCTTTACCGAAACTTCTGTTCGCCCCGCCGGGTGAACCGTTACCGGCAAGTACGTGACGAGAGTATTTCAGATGCAACAAAGTCCACAAATTACGGTTAGCTCGTAAATAAACATTTCCTCCCCGACCGCCGTCACCGCCGTCAGGACCGCCCTTAGGCACATATTTGGCCCGGTACAAATGCATAGCACCGGCTCCGCCCTTACCCGAACGACAAAGTATTTTCACGTAGTCTACAAAATTCGACTCTGCCATAATTGATTTATTATTTTTCTTTTGGATTAAACGATACAAAAATAGTTATTATGCAAACAACCCTAAGTGGACACATATTGCAAAAATAGCTATAATAAGTGAAATTATAAAATCCCAAGCCAAACGGAATGAAATATAGCGAGAATCGATTTTTACAGATTATAAAATAGTTAACATCGATAATACGCGGCTCTATAAGAATAATAAATATTTCTATTTTTGGACTTTTTCACTATCCGGGTTCGGAAATAGTTTCAGATTGTATTAATATTATTATCTTTGCGGCATACTTATTAGATAATTTGAATTATTATGAAGAAAATTGTTACTCTTTTTGTCGCAATAGCGGCATTTTGCGGGTTCGCTTCAAAAGCAGAAGAAGCCACTACTTTCGAAGTGAACAGAATTAAGTACACCGTAACCGGAGAAAATTCGGTAGGTGTCTCGGGATTAAACGAAAATTATGAACCCGGAGAGGTAAAACTTACCGAAGTAATTATTCCTTCCACGGTCGAAAATGCCGGGAAAAACTATACCGTCACTTCGGTCGAGGAGTACGCTTTTCGGTGGACATCGGGCATTCTGAAAATAGAACTTCCCAATACCGTTACCGAGCTAAAAAACAACGCCATCTATTACAACGATGATTTGGAAGAAATCGTTTTGTCGGAAAACATTACAAAATTAGGAGAATACTCTTTGGCATCGAACCGTAAACTGAAAAGCCTTGCCATTCCCGCCGGAGTAACCGAAATTCCTCAAAGCTGTTTTGCCAGCGACGAAGGATTGACGAGCATTACTTTCGCCAGCGATTTTACATCTATTGGCAACGGTGCTTTTTACAAAGCCGGTATGGCCGAAATAACGATTCCGGGAAGTTGTAAAACAATCGGCAACAACGCCTTCCAACTCTGTCCGAACTTATCCAAAGTAACATTGGGCGAAGGGGTTGAAACGCTGAACGAAGGAGCTTTCCGTGAATGTGCAAAGCTCACGGAAATCAATCTTCCGGCGAGTCTTAAAACAATCGGACAATATGCCTTCCTCAACGATGTAATGCTCTCGTCTGTAAGAATTCCTGTTGGGGTAACCGAAATAGGAAATGCCGCTTTCTCGAATGTCGGTGTCACAGCTTTTGAAGTAGAAACCGGCAATACCGCTTGTCAAGCCATAAACGGAGTTTTGTATTCGGCAGAAGGAAATATCCTCTTGGCGTATCCTCTGAATGCGACAGCCACAGAATACACGATTGCCGACGGTTGCTTGGGTGTAGGAGAAGGAGCATTCGCTCATACCACTCTTCAAAAAGTAATCGTACCCGAAGGGATGCGAGCTTTTGATGACAATGCATTCTCCGAATCTTCTCTTGCCGAAATCAATTTTCCCGAATCTTTGGTATTATTCGGTAATCAAGCTTTTGCAAAAACCCAGCTGACAACAGTTGTTCTCCCAGAAAACATGACAAACGTATATGAGGGTACATTCGCTCAATCCACAAAACTTCAATCGTTAACGATTCCCTCTGGGATTCGCACCATTGAGTCGTATGCCTTCAATGGGTGCACTGCGCTTACCGAAATACATTGTTTAGGAGCGGAACCGGCCACACTGAACTATTACGAAGGTTATGACCACCCTTTCAATGGTATCGATGCCTCACAAGTGAAAGTCTATGTTCCGAAAGGATTTAAATCGGCCTACGAATCCTCTGAGTGGGGATACCAATTCGACAATATCATCGAATCAAATACAGGTATTTTCCTACAAGAAAGTACCAACCCGGCCAACGACGCCGAAATGGAATCGATCGGGACTATTGAAATCACTTTCCCCGAGAATGCCTCTCTTGTAGAACAATTTCCTTCGGTAAAAGTAGTTAAAGGACAAGAGCTATACGGAGAACCGGTAGAAAACGCAGGCGGTTGGATGGCATTCGCCAGTGGTAAAAAAGTAAATGTATTCCCTGCCGACGAATATCAGGAAGGTCCACAACCCATTCCTATGGAAGACGGTGTAGACTATTACGTCACCATACCGGCCGGAATAGTAAAAAATGCCGAAGGTTCTTTGAATCAGAAAATCGTCCTTCACTTCGTCGGTAAAATCGAAAGCGGCGTAGACCAGATAGAAAGTAACGACTGCTTTGTTACAAATAACAACGGTACGCTCAATATCGTATTAGGAAACTTAACCGATTGTACGGTCGAACTGTTTAATGCTACTGGAAACCTTATCAACAGCATTAGTCATGCACAAGGAACAGCGACTCTTCATGTCGAATCTAACGGACTCTATATTATTCGTATCGTATCGGGCGACACGATAAAAACTTTCAAAATCGTAAAATAAAACAGCATTATAAAATAAAGGAGCGATATTCAAATCGCTCCTTTATTTTATTACACCATTCCTTTTATACTAGTTTCTATACAAATTCTCAATAATAATTTATACGCTGTAATAAATGAGGATTCTGATATATAAATTTCTCTATTTGATCTCTATATTTCAATAATATTCCCAAACCTTCTTCGACCTGCATCGCTGCTTCAAACTGCATTTCTTGCAATTGATCTTTCCGTATATACGTTTTATAGAGCATGATAGTATCCGAAATTCTTTCTCCAAAGAGTATACCTTTTTCTGTAATTCCTAAGTGATTATTCGTTAACTTCTCCGTAGGGAAAGGAATACTACATATATTCCCGTTATTTTTAAAAAATTCTTTTATTACTTCTTTTTTATCCAACGACACATCATACAATTCTCGCTCTCGATAACGGTCAAATAAATGCGATGTAAAAAATGCATATTCATTATCCAAAACTCCACCCCGTGTCAACAACATATATCCTTTACTATTCCTATAAAGTAAATAAACCTGTACATAAGGATGATTTCCCATTTTTTGAAACTCCTTCCACCCATGAGAGTATGGAATAACACAAAATGTTGTAAAATCATCAATTTTATATATTAATTGTGTAAACCAAACATTCTCTGCTCTTTTATTTCTAATAAAATAACGACGTATCTTATTACAGTCTACTCTATCTTTTATACGTTCCTCCATAGAAGAATGGATTCTATCATACCATACACCCTTATAATCTCTTCAAAGCTCATTGTTTCCACTATCATAACCCAACGAATAAGATTCTAAAACCAGCTTTATTTTCTCTTTTTCCATATCTTTTAAATGACGAGAGGGAGTAAACGTAGTTACGCTCTCCCTCGTACATATCTCTTTCCAAAAAGAAATTATAATTCCGATATAACCGACTTAATAGATTTGAAAATATCATCGACACTACCCATACCCTGTATAGCGCGATATTTTTTCTCTTTTTGATAAAAATCCTTCAACGGTTTTGTCTGATTGTGATACACATCGAGCCGCTTTTGTATTGTTTCCAAGTTGTCATCGCTACGGCCCGATACTTGTCCCCGCTTCAACAAACGGTCGATCAATTCTTTCTCCTCCACTTCAAGCCCCAAGACAACATCTACTTGGGCATTGCGTTCGGCAAGCATCCGAGTCAATGCCTCGGCCTGAGCGATAGTCCGAGGAAAACCATCGAATATAACCCCTTTCTTGGATTCCTCATGAGAATCGAGCACATGCGCCAAAATATCCACCATCAACTCGTCAGGAATCAACTGCCCCTTAGAAATATACGAATCGGCGGTTTTTCCCAATTCAGTACCCCGGGCTATCTGTTCACGCAATACATCTCCAGTAGAAATATGAAACAGCCCATATTCTTCGATAATTCTCTCGCTCTGAGTTCCCTTTCCCGAACCCGGAGCGCCAAAAATAACTACATTCAACATTTTACCTTATATTAACCTATTAAACCTCTTATTTCTTATTCCGATACCACATAAATATCCTTTAAATTACGCCCCTGCTCATCGTAATCGAGACCATACCCTACTATAAAAGCAGGAGGAATTTCAAGAGCTACATAATCGGGCTTCACATCACATTTCAAAGAATCGGGTTTAAACAGCAACGTGGCAACCTTTATCTCTTTCGGATTATGAGAGTTCAATTGCTGCAATAACTGTTGAATGGTAAAACCCGTATCGACAATATCTTCTACCACAACTACCGTACGACCGGTGATATCTTGCTGTAACCCATATATTTGCTTCACCTCTCCGGTCGAGTGCATACCCTCGTACGACTTCATTCGGATAAACGATATTTCGGAATCGATAGTCATTTCACGAAAAAGATCGGCTGCAAAAACAAATGCGCCGTTCAACACACATAAAAAAAGTGGATTCTTACCGGCCAGGTCTTGATTCATTTTCGAAGCGATACGTCCCACTGCCGCCGCTATTTCGTCCCGTGAAATATACGGAGTGAAAAAACGGTCTTTAATCTGAATTTTTGTGTTCATTGGTGTTATACTGAATGTTTCGCAAAGGTATAATAAATCGTAAAAACTTGGAAACGATAATCTATATTTTTACAGAATCGCCCCCCGATCATCATTCGCCCCGACAAAATGTACCATTTCCTTTTTTCTCACTATATTTGCAAATAAGATGCGGTTCGACAAGTCAAGTCGGAAATATAATTTCCGCTTGCCTTTGCACTCACCTTTTGCTATATTTGACCTTATCAAAAGACTCCATTGAGATGAAAATATTTACGACCCAGTCAACCAAGCTACTCGACCGATTAACCATAGAATACGAACCGGTATCTTCCATCGATTTAATGGAACGAGCAGCCGAAGCTCTCACTTCCGAAATATGTAATACGATTTCTCCTTCCCAACGTATCTATATTTTTGCCGGTCCGGGAAACAATGGAGGAGACGCATTAGCCACCGCCCGATTGTTAATTGACCGGGGATATAAACCCGTCGTATATCTTTTCAACACAATGCCCAACCATCGTTTATCGGCAGATTGTGAACAGAATCGAGAACGCCTGAGGAGAACTGGTCATAACGATTTCTTTGAAATAACCAACCAATTTACACCGCCGGTTGTCAATTCCGGCGACTGCGTGATAGACGGCCTCTTCGGGGCCGGGTTGAAAGAACCCTTGACAGGAGGATTCGCATCTTTGGTACGCTATATCAATGAATCGGGGGCTTTTGTCATTTCCATTGACATTCCGTCCGGATTATTCGGCGAATGGAATCCCGAAGCATCAGAAGACCGTATTGTCAAAGCTCGATTAACCCTCTCATTCCAAATGCCCAAATTGGCTTTCTTTTTTGCTGAAAACGCAAAATTTACAGGGGAAACCAAAATACTCGATATACGCCTTCACCCTCGCGCCATCGCCGAAACCGAAACTTGTTATTACCTAACGACAGCAGAAAATATAGCTCGTAACATACGACATTCCCGACCCAAGTTTTCGGATAAACGGGATTACGGACATCTGCTATTGGCTGCCGGGCAATACGCCATGATGGGCGCTGCCGTATTATCGGCAAAAGCAGCGTTACATAGTGGAGTCGGATTAGTCTCGGTACACTCGCCTCGATGTGCCAATCTCATTCTGCAAACGGCTGTACCCGAAGCAATTTTCTCTCCCGACAAAGGAGAGAACCATATCGAAGAAATTCCTGTCCACCCCCGTTACTCGGCAATTGCAATCGGACCGGGAATGGGGTGTAACGAAACGTCCGTATCGGCGCTCATGCATTTAGTCAAAGAAATACGCCAGCCACTCGTGCTCGATGCCGACGCCTTGAACTGCATTGCCCGTGAACAAAGCCTTTTAAGATATCTGCCGTCCCATACCATACTCACACCGCACATTCACGAACTCGAACGCATGTTCGGCCCCATGACCGACGATGCTTCTCGACTGAAATGTATCACACACGTAGCCACGAAATACGATATAATCGTCGTCTTGAAAGGGGCGAATACCGCCATAGCTTTGCCCGACGGAACCATACATTTCAACTCGACCGGGAATCCCGGAATGGCGACAGCCGGCAGTGGAGACGTGCTCACAGGGATAATCGGCTCTTTACTGTCACAAGGATACTCTCCCGAAGATGCCGCCATCATAGGCGTGTACCTCCACGGAGTTGCCGGAGACATAGCTGCTCGGGAGTCGGGAGAAGAATACATTACAGCCAGTGATATTATCAATCACCTCGGACTGGCTTTCAAGCAGATAAAATCCTATCAGGTATGATAGAATGTCAAAACATTTTATATCTTTGCATGAGATGCGAAAATAGGAAGCCTTCGGTATAGCCGAATATTTTTAAATTCGCTTCTGACTCGTATTATTTTATTTCATAACATCATCAAGAGAATCAAATGAAATATTTTATTCTAACTCTCGGACTGTTCCTTACGACGAACATCGGATTTGCCCAAGAAACAAAAAGACTCACTGCCGAAAAGCATAACGAGTACGGACTTATATACTCTCTCCCGCAAACACATCTCGATATAGAAGTGGTTGCCACAAAAACGACACGCAAAGCCGGCCCTTATTACCAATATGCCGAAAAATATTTGGGAATACCGGGAGCCATTACACAAGACTCCGAAGAATGGGCGTTATCTTCCGTCAAAGTTACACCCTATGGAGTACCCGATCCCGAAGAACAATATCTGATGCAATTCAAACCGGGCGGTAATGGATATATCGTCTTAGATGAAAACGGACTTCTGCTATCCATCAACACCGAACCGGTCATCGATTCGATCGTCTCCACTGCACCGAAACAAAAACAGGAATCGCCGTTAGACAACAACGAATATGCAAAAGTCTACTCCGAAGAACTACTCATGTCGGCTTCAACGGTAAAAATGGCCGAAGTGGCAGCCAAACAATTATACCGTATCCGAGAGAGCCGCCTCAATTTGGTAACCGGTGAAGTCGATGAATTACCGGCCGACGGAGAATCGTTCAAACTTATCATACAACAACTCGATGAACAGGAGGCTGCTCTCACGGCATTGTTCATGGGGACAACGCAAACCGAGACAATCATCAAACATTTCGATTATATCCCCGTTGAAGAAGTTACAAACGACATCGTTTTCCGTATTTCGGATTTATATGGAATCGTAAAGCCGGAAAATCTCAGTGGAGCCCCCGTATATTTATCTCTGAAAATCACCGAAGAAGGAGAGCTACCCATCGATAACAAAGGGAACATAAAAAAAATGCCCAAAAACGCCGTAGCGTATGCTATTCCGGGGAAAGCAGAAGTAATACTTTCCGACGGTAAAAAAACGCTTTTCAAAGAGAATTTACCAATCGCACAATTCGGTGTCGTATTCGGATTGGATCCTTCTATATTCACCGATAAAAAAGCCCCTTCTTGTGCGACATTCTATCCGCAAACAGGAGCTATCCGGCAAATAGGCAAATAATATGCTTTTACCATACATGAAAAGTGGGTTGGCAGAAGCCGGTTGCGACGAAGCAGGACGAGGCTGTCTGGCAGGTTCGGTATATGCAGCCGCCGTAATATTACCGCCGCACTTTCGAAACGAATTATTAAACGATTCAAAGCAATTATCCGAAAAGCAACGTTACGAGTTGCGTCCCATTATCGAACAAGAAGCCGTAGCATGGGCCATCGGTATCGTCACCCCCGAAGAAATCGACCGCATCAATATTCTCAATGCTTCGTTTCTGGCCATGCACCGGGCTATCGAACAACTGAATCCGCAACCGCAGCATCTTTTAATCGACGGTAACCGATTCAAACCATACCCCGACATTCCCCATACTTGCGTCGTAAAAGGAGACGGTAAATACGAAGCCATTGCCGCAGCCTCCATTTTAGCGAAAACATATCGAGACGACTATATGAACCGATTGCATGAACAATATCCCATGTATGACTGGAATCGGAACAAAGGATATCCCACAAAAGTCCATCGTGCCGCCATACGCCAATATGGACCTACACCCTACCATCGCATGTCCTTTCAACTGCTTGAAAGGCAACTCTCGATTTTTTAAATGCAATCATCTCTATACAAAAACCGCCGATATTAATCGGCGGTTTTCTATTCTCATCTTCAAAAGGGGAAAAATCATCTCTTCATGATTTTTTTCGTCGATACCTTTCCTTGATCGGTCACTACTCTCAAATAATAAATACCAGTCGGATAAGAGGACATATCCACTGTAAAAAGATTATCCGAAACATATACTTGACGACCGGTTCCGTCAAATATTTCTATCTTCTGAATATCGACACCCTCCACATACAAAATATCGCTTACGGGATTAGGATAAATACGGACCGACAAATCATCAACAACTTTTGTAATACCCGAACTTGCATCGGTAAACAACATTTTAACATCGGGCCACATGGTACTTCCAGAATACCCAATAGGAACTGCATTCGGATCTAACACCTCACTGTCATCAAAAGCAGAATAAAAGCGCGAACGTTGCGGATCACTGTCATAAAAGCCATACGTACCTTTGAACGATATATCGTATGACGTAGAACCCGGATTACCTTTAAGAATAAGAATAACCAAATTCCCTCCCTTATACGAATAAGGGGTAGTCAGCTGGAATATCCACTCTTCGTCGCCGGGTGTGACAGAAGCGGTTCCATCGAACACCAAAGTCATCTCATCGGCCGGAATAGAAGTCTCGGACAAATCCTCCAACTCGGTCTCACCTACCCATATTTTCACAGGAATATTCGAGTAGCTTGTTCCTACCGAAGAGAATCGATACGATATCATCTGCAAAGTACCGCTTTTCAGTCCTACCTCGTCTTTATAATAAATGGTCTCACCAATCGACTCACCCGTCATGAACGACACCGGGAGGACCGAGATTTCTTCATCATGATCACCTATCGAAATAAATTGGCTGCCCTCTTCAAGTACTGAAACCGATAGCTCCTCGGAACTGTTATTCGTTTTATCATCGTCACCGGCATATTCAATCTCCGCATGAATTTTGATATCACCCGATTCGGAAGACGTGAATTTCATATCGAATACAATACTCTGCATTGTCCCGATTTCGACTCCGTCCATTTCTGCCAATACCGAGCCTGCGGCATCCAATAATTTTACTTTATAGTCTGTTGCAGCGACTTTGTCCACCCCTTTATTCCTTATCGTGAATGCATAAATCGTTTCAGACTCTGCTCCGGGATACAAATCTCCCTTCAATGATACCGCCATAAGATCGTGCGTTTTTTTCTCAGTTACGGTTACATCGGCTTCCCAACCTTCGTCTCGACTCATAACATCGGAGTAAAAAACAAAGGTGAGAGCTCCGTCGATACTGGTCGATTCCAAAGAAACCAAAGCAGAAGGAACAGAAGTAGATGTAAATTCTCCAATCAACGGCGCATTGGTGTCAGCCCCATCGAAAATATACAAATAATCGCCATACGTATCCGTCACAAATTGCTTGAACGAGACATGCACCAAACCGTTAGAGTTTTGAGGGCGTATCGTAAGCGTATCGTTCCGAGTGTTCGGATAATAGGCATTCGGTCCAGCAGCATCATAAAAATGATAAGTTTTTCCGCTCTCAACGATAGCCTCACCGTTTGTCATTACAATCCAGTCAGCCGGTTTCACAATAATCGGAGCGGCAATAGACACAGCTCCATTTCCCATATCGTTTACTGCATAAATCGAATAAGTATAAGTTCCGAATCCCGGAGTATCGGTATAAGACGTAGCCGATGGATCGGATATTTCTATTTCATTCGAAGCAGAACCATTGGAACGAGTGATAACATATTTCGTAATACTACCCGGATCAAATGTCCCGCCATACATACCTTCTCCGGGAGCTTTCCACGTCAATATAGCCTCGTTATCTCCTTGTTTCACCACAAAATCGACCACCTTTCCCGGTGCATTTTCCCCTACATAAGTAGAAACATCATCGCTATCGACTCCACCATCGCCTTTGGAATTTACGGGAACAAACCGATAACTATATAATCCGTCTTGTAGATTCTCATCGGTATATTCCATAGATTGTCCTGTCTTATCGGACGAAACGGTCACGGTTGTCACCAACTCTTCTCCTCGATAAATCTTTATTCCTGTAAGTTCGGTCAAGGCTTTACCTTGTGCATCAAATGAAGGATTCCTCCACGAAAGAATAGCCGAATTGCCCGAAGCTACCACCTTACGGTCCAAAACTCTGTCCGGCGCTCCGACAGGGACATGGATATAAGGAATAAACATACTTGCCATACTGTCATCGCCATTTTTACCCACACCACCAATAACAGTGGCCGCACCAGTTGTTATATCGACCGTATAGAGCTTGTAGTCGCCACAATTCAGCCAATACAAAATTCCTGTATTTCGATCGAAATCCATACTTTGAGTAAAAGCCGCATTCACTCCGGTAGCTCCGATCAATGTACAGGCGGCTGTGGCTTTATCTATACGATAGAGATTATCGTCGGTAGAAATACCATACATCGTCCCATCGACATGGCAAGCCAATGCCAACATATAAACAGACATTGTCGAAGTTTGGAATGCTCCTATCTGCTTCGTCTCTCCGGTATTAAGGTCAAGAGTCATCAAATATTCGGCTCCATTTTTAATACCATACATGGTGTTCGTCGTGTAATCATACGTCATTTCTACCAAATGGACTCCATTAGTAGAAATAAGAGTGCGTGTACCATCGTTCATATCAACAGTATATAGACCTTCCAACGACGATTGTGTACCCGGTTTTGTCACCTGCGCATACCATTTATAATTAAAATAAGTACCTGCATAAACAGCCCCCAGAGTGGATTGATCGGCTATGAGTTCTACAACTCCCAGATTATCCGACGAAAATTTCACCGGGCCTTTTTGTACATTGACAGGATTGCTTTGTTGCCAATTTCGATAAGCATAAATAGTTGTCTGCGCTTGAAGCGAGCTAACGACGCAAAAACACAGGGAAATTAGGGCGTAAATTTTCTCCATAAATAATAAAATATTAGTTTAGCGATTAAAATTATTTTATTCCAATACAAAAATACGGATTAATTATAATAATTTTAAAGCAATCTTCGTTACATTCTTATATTTTATTATTAGCTATAATTCAATCGATTAAGTAAAACATGCGTTACTCAACGCAACGATAACTACAATTTTATCTCTTGGAAAAGTTCCTCTACGGTAATATACTTATGCATCTTGTCATTGATTCGTTTACGCAAAACTCTAATGGCAGAAACCGAGACACTGCGACAAGCAGCACATTCCTTAGTATTCAATCCAAGAGAACTTAGACAAAAGAAATAAAACTCCTCGTCGGAGAATGAAAAATAAGCAGTAAGAAGTTGATAAAGTAACGCATACTCTTGACGTAAGGATTTAAATAGCCTGTCCCGCAACGATATTGTAAGGAAAACATTTCCTCCTTCGATATATTCGGTTACCTCCTTAAAAAATTCCGATTTCACAAATCGTTTGTTTTTCTGTGCTGTAATCTCTCCTATCCGTTCTACGATCTCCCGTTGCAATGCCTCTGTTCGTTTTTCTATTTCCGTAGAAGTTTCCCGATTATTTTCTTCCTCGACTTCGATGTGTTGTTTATTCGGGATAATTTTCCTTCTAAAAAAATAAAACAGAAAAATACTCACTAAAACGACAACAACGGCTGTACAAACTATACTTAATAAGGTTCGGTCATGTATTCTTCGGGAATATTCCACATTCATATTGTTTATCAACTCACCGTAAAATGCCGAATTGACCTTTGCTGGTTTTACCATTCCAGCGATGGAATCGCATAACGAATGATACAACCCGAGATATACACTATCGCCAGTCATAGCATACAAGTTCTCATAGGCCGAAGTCTTCGTATAGATATAATTACTACGAGCTGCCTTTTTCGTGTAATAAATAGCAGAGTCAATATTTCTTTCTCCACAAAAGATACTACCTCTTACCAAACAACTTTTATAGAATAATACTGAATCACGACAAAGAGGTCTGATTTCAGAATTATATTTCATTGCAGAAGCATAATCTCCCGATATCAGAAAATAGTAAGAAAGTGCATTTTTAGTTTTATAAAGTTCTTCCTCACTCTCAATTTGGGGAATCAACTCGATTGTTTTTAAAAGAGTTGTATCAATACCTCCCTCCTTATCTACATAGTAACATTTCCATAAGCCACGATAAGACTCAGAAAGCTGACTTTTATCCGAAAGCATGGAATTGAATGTAATAGCCTTTCGGAACATTTTTTCGGCCTCCTCATTTATATTGCTTTTAAAAAGCAACAAAGCAATCCGATTATAGTAAGCCCCCAAAGCATCAAAGTCTGATATTCGACTGGAATCCAAGCTACTAATTGCAGACAAATAATAAACGGCCGCCGAATCGAACATATTTTTATCCTCGAAAGCTACCCCCTTCTCAAAATAAGTCGAAGCCTTATCCGCCTCTACTACTCTACCTGCACAAGAAAACAACAGAATAAAAAGGGAAAATACCGATATGTAATGAATTAGCCTCAACATCTTTTAAGAACCATAAATTACCCTTCTTGCAAATTTAGAGAAAATATCCAACCTTACAAACAGTGATACCCGTCTCACCCTTAATAAAATCACAAAAACACAGGGCTCCCGTTTCCGAGAGCCCTAAATATATCATATTATAGAAAAGACAAACCGACTATTCGGCCACTCTCTCCAACCATTTAAGCATACCTAACATTACACCCATCGATATCAAACATACGGCAAAGAACACTGCCCAGCATTGCCAAATAGGCCAAGCGTTGTACATAAGGGGACCAATCCACAACAACAAATTGCCTAATGCAGTCGCTCCTAACCACAAACCCTGACAAAGTCCCAACAAATGTTTGGGAGCCACTTTGGATACAAACGACAAACCGAGAGGCGAGATGAACAACTCGGCTACCGTCAAGAAGAAGTAAGTTACGATAAGTACCCACCAATGTGCTTTCTGAGACATTTGCTCAGCGACCGGGAGAAGTTTGAAATCGTCGGCAGAAGGATAACCTTTTAATACTGAATAGATCACCAAGAATAAGAATGCCAATCCGGCGATAAACATACCGATAGCAATCTTACGGGGTGTCGATATTTCTTTTCCCCGACGGCTCAACCAAGCGAACAAAGCCATAACAATAGGGGTAAGCGTAATAACGAAGAAAGGATTGATTGCCTGCCAAATCTCCGGAGCAACTGCGCTCGAATCTACAAAATCGCGTGCAAAGAAAGAAAGAGACATACCATTTTGGTGGAACGAGAACCAAAAGAAAATAACGATACCCAAAACGGCGAACAAGGCAGCCATACGTTGTTTGATTTCTTTGGCCATTGCCCGTTTCTCCTCGGCGGTATACGATTGGGACTCCACTTTGGTCTTTTTGCCCGGAGTAGGAAAACGTCTCTGGTAAGCGACAAAAATTATCAAAGAGATAACCATAGCGACAACCGACGCTATAAACGAATAGTGAATACCCTCGTTAAAAATTTGAAGATAGTTTTGACAAGCACTCGTCAGTTCTGCCACGTTACCGCCCGCTGCCGTCATAAGGGCATTAAGGTTATCCAATGCAGCCTGACTCATTTGGGTTCCATTGTTAATGAACTCGTGGCAAAGTGCCGGAAGTTGGGCATTATAGGCCATTCCGTTCGCTCCCAACCACCATTCTCGCAAAAGGGGCGCAATAAAAGGAGCAATCAAACCACCCACATTAATAAATACATAAAAAATTTGGAATCCGCTATCCCGTTTGCTTTTCGCAATCTTCAAAGCCTCATGACCTTGTTTTGCAGCCTCTGCCTCAAAATCGTCATACAACTGCCCCACAATAGCCTGCAAATTTCCCTTAAACAAACCATTACCAAAAGCTATCATAAACAATGCAAAACAGGTAAGCGGAAGCAACCAAGCTATATTCGTACTCGTTGCTAAAATCGGAATAGACAGCAGCACATAACCCGTTGCCATGATTATCAATCCGGTTCGAATCGTTCCTTTGTAATTCTGGGTACGGTCGGCGATAGCACCTCCCACCAAAGCCAACAAATAAATACCCGCATAAAAGAATGAATATATAGTACCCGATGTCTCCTCGCTTAGTCCGAATTTAGAACAAAGAAACAATACCAATACAGCATTCATAATGTAGTAGCCGAAACGCTCGCCCATATTCGCAAGAGCCGCCGCAATCAACCCCTTAGGATGTCCTTTAAACATAATAACAGATTTTAAGTATTAAATGAATTAATTGTTTTTCACTTTAAAAGCCAAAGCATACATGCGCATTTGTTTAACCATAGCCACAAGCCCGTTCGAGCGAGTCGGCGATAAATGCTCGTTCAACCCTATTCTGTCGATAAAATAAAGATGAGCATTCAAGATCTCATCGGGAGTATGGCCGGATAAAACCCGTACCAACAACGAAACTATCCCCTTCACGATAATCGCATCGCTCTCCGCTTCAAAATAAACGGAACCCTCTCTATAATCGGCCTGCAACCATACCCGGCTCTGGCAACCTTCGATTAAATTTTCGGGAGTCTTATATTTCTCGTCCAAAGTAGGAAGGGCATTGCCCAAATCGATCAGCAACGCATATTTGTCCATCCAATCGTCGAATACCGAAAACTCCTCTATAATCTCGTCTTGTATTTCGTCGATACTTTTCATATTATTCATTTTTCAATCATTCTTCATAAAGAACCGTCAACACGGTCTGGCCTACGGCTTTCAACGTCGACCGATCTATATTTCTCATTGTATCGTCTACCGTATGCCAATAAGGAGGAAAACCCGTCTCTGTATCTCGATGACATGGAATAATATCGATACTGGGTATTCCATAACGGTTTACATACAAATGGTCATCGGTAACATATCCGCCGTCCTCCTCGATAAAATAGTTTCCGTACCCCAATCGCTTCGCCGTATCCCATACTTGCGCCACAATTCCGGAAGCATAATACTTCGAAAATAACTCTCGTCGAAATTGTGCCCCGGCTCCGCCCACCATATCGAGTAAGATCCCGAATCGGGCCCGATATCCCGGCTTATGAGGCCGACGTGTCCAATACTGTGTGCCCAATGCCCATGTGTTTTCGTCGCTCGACTCGCTCCAATAGGGAACACCGTAATCCTCGGCATCGAAAAAGGCTATATCGACACCCGTGTCGGGCTGTCTCTTCCCTATCTGACGAGCTATTTCAAGCAATACGCCCACTCCGCTCGCACCATCGTCGGCTCCGGCGATAGGCTGACGATGTTTACTCTTATCCGGGTCGTTATCGGCGTATGGACGAGAATCCCAATGAGCGAACAATAAAATGCGATTTTTCTTTTCAGGAGAAAACGAACCTATGATATTCCGTATAGAAAGCTCTGTCCCGTCATAAGCCGTAACCGTTCCTTGCTGCACTTCTACGACAGCGCCATGCCGAGCCAACTCGGAAGATAAATAATCGGCCGTTGCCAAATGTGCCGGAGTGTTGGGCACTCTGAAACCGAACTGCACTTGACGTTCGATATAAGCATAAGCACTATCCGTATCAAAAGAAGGAACCTCTATCGACACGCTATCCGTATCCTTTTCCTCGCTATTTTTTACCGACTTTGCAGAACAAGCGACCAACCCGACAATTAAAATTAAATACCCGGCCTTACGGTTTACTGTTTTCATCATGCTCAAAAATAAACATTCTGATAAAAACTCGCAAATATCCCGGCTATTTTATACAAAAAGATAAATCCACCGACCGCTCACCGACAGAAAACACGACATCTGCCCCCTCGATCATCGGCAAATTATCCGAGACATGCCCCACCGGAAAATCGAAACATACCGGATAATCATACTCATCGACCATTTTACGAATCAACTCATACAATGTACCACCCAGACCTTCGTTCTCGGTATACTCGGTAAACCTACCCACGATCAATCCCGACAACGAAGCCAAACGACCGGACAGTTTCAAGTTATAAAGCATGCGTTCTATTTTGTAAGGAGGCTCGGCTATATCTTCTATAAACAAAACCGTTCCAGGCAAAAATATATCATACGGAGTAGAAATCAATCCGCACAAAACCGCCATATTTCCACCCACCAACATTCCCCGTCCCTCGCCGCAACGGTTCAACGGGTGAGGATTTTCCTTGTATTCGGGAATTTCTCCGAATAAAATTTGCCGTAAATAGTGCGTACAACGATTATCCGCCGGCTCGGTAGTCAAATGCTTGCACATGGGAGCATGCAACGACATCACCCCACGGCTCACACAGAGAGCATGCAAAGCCGATATGTCGCTGAATCCGATAACCCACTTCGGATTCCGAGCAATATCATCGGTCAATCCGTCCAACAAATGAACAGCCCCATATCCGCCACGGCTGCACAAGACAGCCTTCACAGCAGGATCGTACAACGCATGGCGGAAATCGTTCATTCGTTCATCTATCGTCCCCGAATAAACGCCCGAATGATCCAGACAGTGAGAAGAAACAGTCACACCGAGCGACCAACTTTCCAAAACGCCGGTCGCCCCTTTCACATAATCGGGATTGATAATACTCGCAGGCGAAACAATGGAAACGCTATCGCCGGGGCATAAAAATTGAGGTCTGTACATCATCAAAAATCCAATATTTTAAATCGTTTCTTATCCGACTCCTGTACATAATGTTGATAATGCCACCATTCATTAGGAAGCGGATAAAGCTCTTGTTCTCGCATGACTGCATACAAAAATCGTCGATTGTGATAAGCCGCCTCGCTTATCCTACCTGTCTTCAATAAATAATCGTCGTCGACCGTATGCGCTTCTTCTCCAAAAAAATCATACGGACTGCCCATGTCCAATGCGACGCCATCGCTACCGAGTATCGATAAATCGACAGCCATGCCGTAATTATGGAAGCCTCCCTCATTGTAAGGATTAGCCACATACTGCTCTTGCGGTGTACCTCGCACTCGCTCGAACATTCTGCGCTGTATGCTTAACGGACGGGCGGCATCGTAAATCACCAACCTATATCCCGGCTTTAACTCCTGTAACCGGGCATGTACCCGGGCCAGCCGTGAAATCATATGAGGCAATAGATAGGCTTTTCTCAAATCGGGATATAAAATTTCACCCATAAAATTATCGGCCGTAGCGTATTTCAAATCTACGACCACATCGGGAATGGCAGTTTGAATATCGACCAACCCCGCCTGCTCGAAATATTCCTCATAGTTGATCACCATACGGCTGTAAATCCATTATTGGGTAATAAAATCTCATTATTGTTTTCTCCGTGCCTAAACGAGTATCTGTTATGTCCATACGACTCTATCCGATAATTATCGGTAAAACTTACTAAATGAAGCTCTTCCTTAGAGGAAGGTAAAGAAATAGACACATCGGCATGGCGCGTGAGCTCGGGCACTTTAAAGTAGAATTCCCGTCGTAATGTAGGATAAGAACATTTTATCTTAGCATCGAAATATACATACTCCCCATCGATACATAATACTCTGTCGGGAATATCAGAGGTAAGTTTGATACCTATTGTTGCCGAATTTTCCAACTTCACGAGCTCCACTTCTATGTCTCTTACGCAAATTGGAACATTTCCCAAATAAAATTCTACCGAATAGTTCAATAAAGAAACTGCATTTTCAACATTCAACGACTCAATAAAAGAAAGACACGACAATTCTTCTCTCAAAAAGAAAACCTCGCCTTGCTCTTTCTGGAAGAAAGGATTCTCATTAAAAGCAAAAAAGCATGAAAATTTGGTCAACTTATTCTCCGTTCCTTTCTTCAAATATTTCTTATAACGCAAAGATTGCGATATGCAAAATCCAGCATCTTTACATCTCATGTACTGTCCAGCCTCATCGTAGAGTTCGTCTTTTCGATTAGGAATAATTTGAATATCATATACCATATCGTCTCTGTATGACGGGTTCTTTAAGATAGACGAAAATACCCCCTGCATATTCTTCGCTAAAAGACTACCTAGCAATCGCTCGCTACAATTATTCACGACATCAATCACTTCTTTGGAATCATACTTCTGAATAATATCCAATTCAGCGCCCAACGATTTAACAATACTATCATCGACCTCATTTCGAAACTCTTCCTTCACTCGTTGTTGCTGACGATCCAAAAGAGGTTTTATCTCTTCGACTATACTCTGGGCAGAGGTTCTTTTCGTAAGTAACTGATAGGTTAACGTAAACAAGAAAAATGCAATAGTCGTACTTATAATAGACGTTAACAAATCGTACAAAAATCCCTCCTGCATTTTCCATGCCTCACAAATAAAACCTATTACGGCGGCAGCCAATGCGACAGCAATGATAAAAAGGGCATACCAATAACGCTCCATCACATTCCGGAATTTACTTTCTCCCTTATCCTCCATATATAAAAACTTCTAAATAATTAAAATCAAGACTCTACTATTCACAAAAATAGCAATCTTTCAATAGTATTTAAAATATCTGTCCCGAAATCTGTGAGACTTCGGGACAAACGACAAAAGCTATAAACAGTTTTATTTTTCTCGCATGAAAATATTGATGGGTGTACCGCTGAAATTCCAATTCTCCCGTATCTTGTTTTCGAGATACCGTTTGTACGGGTCTTTCACCCATTGCGGCAAATTACAAAAGAACACGAACGTGGGGACGTAAGTCTCCCGCAACATGGTCACATATTTTATTTTTACATACTTGCCTTTATGTGCAGGAGGCGGATAATTTTCTATCGCACTCAGCAACACTTCGTTTAATTTCGAAGTAGGTATCTTGGTATGCCGGTTCTTATAAACCTGCACGGCGTTCTCCAAAACTTTATAAATACGTTGCTTAGTCAACGCCGAAGCATAGACAATGGGAAAATCGACAAAAGGAGCAAGACGTGCCCGTATGGCATTTTCGAAAGTTTGAATAGCCTTGTTCGATTTATCTTCTACCAAATCCCACTTGTTGACACAAACCACCAAACCCTTTTTATTTTTCTGTATCAACGAAAAGATATTCAAATCCTGTCCTTCGATACCTCTTGTAGCATCGATCATCAAAATACAAACATCAGAGGCTTCGATAGCTCGTATGGAGCGAATCACCGAATAATATTCGAGATCTTCGGTAACCTTCCCTTTCTTACGAATGCCGGCCGTATCTACCAAATAAAAATTGAATCCGAATTTATCGTATCGGGTATAAATCGAATCGCGAGTCGTACCGGCAATATCGGTAACAATATACCGGTCTTCGCCAATAAACGCATTGATGATAGAAGACTTTCCGGCATTAGGGCGTCCCACCACCGCAAAACGAGGAATGTTTTCCTCTATCTCGGGTTCCGATTTTTTGGTAAAACGTTTCAATATCTCGTCCAGCAAATCGCCCGTTCCCGAACCGCTGGCTGCCGACACACAAAAAGGATCGCCCAGCCCGAACGAATAAAATTCGGCGGCGTTATACTGCCACTCGTTCGAATCAGCTTTATTCGCTACCAAAATCACCGGTTTATCCGAACGGCGCAATATAGCTGCCACATGGTCGTCGAGGTCTACCGCGCCGGTTTTCACATCGACCATGAACAAAATAACATCGGCTTCCTCAATGGCCAAAGCTACTTGTTTGTTAATCTCTTCCTCAAAAATATCTTCCGAGTTAACAACCCAACCTCCGGTATCGATAACAGAGAATTCCTGACCGCACCACTCGACCTTACCGTATTGTCGATCCCGTGTCGTACCGGCTTCTTCGTTGACAATCGCTTTACGAGTTTGAGTCAGACGATTGAAAAGAGTCGATTTTCCCACATTCGGGCGTCCTACTATCGCTACTATATTTCCCATAATTCCACTTTCTTTTTACGGCTCTCACAGCCTTTATTTCTTAATCTTTTATTCAGGTATATACCCGAAACCTTTCAATTTATTTTCCCGACTACGCCAATCTTTCTCCACTTTTACATACAGTTCGAGAAAAACTTTTTTGTCAAAAAACACTTCGATATCTTTCCGGGCCAAAGTCCCTACCTTCTTCAAAGCCGAACCGCCTTTCCCGATAACAATTCCTTTCTGAGAATCTCGCTCCACATAGATAACAGCCATAATATGAATACGATTCTCTTCTTCATGGAATTGTTCTACCGCCACCTCACAAGCATACGGAATCTCTTTATCGTACGTCTGCAATATTTTCTCACGGATAATTTCCGTTACGAAGAAACGAGCCGGCTTATCGGTCAAAGCATCTTTCTCGAAAAACGGAGGTGACGGAGGTAGTAATTCCTGAATACGCTTCAACAAATAGTCGAGGTTAAATTTATATTGTGCCGAAACCGGTATAATCTCGGCATTCGGCAACAACTGTTTCCACTCCTCTACCAACGTTTCAAGAACGCTCTGCTCTTTCAGCAAATCGACCTTGTTGATAACTACCAATACAGGAACCGTCTCCCGAGCCACCTTGTCGAGGAACGATTGGTTTTTCGCAGGAGCTTCCACCACATCGGTCACATAAAGCAAAATATCGGCATCGAGTAATGCCGACTGAGAAAAATTCAGCATCGACTCCTGCAACTTATAATTAGGGACAAGAACTCCCGGAGTATCGGAATAGACGATCTGCATATCCTCGGTATTCACTATTCCCATAATTCTATGACGAGTTGTCTGTGCCTTCGACGTAATAATCGAAATTCGTTCTCCGACCAGTGAATTCATCAACGTAGACTTACCTACATTGGGATTCCCGACAATATTTACAAATCCGGCCTTATGCATAATTCTGTTTTATTCGGTTACAAGTCAATAACTTCTGAATACAAAAGTAGTGAAAATATTCTACCCAACGAAACAACCTATAATCGCTTTTGTTCGAAAACAAGAAAAGACGCATCTCTTTCGCCAAAAGATGCGTCTTTCTTATATCTCGACAAATTTATTTTGCGTCGTATCCCCAAATGAGATAAAGAGCTCCCCATGTAAATCCTGCGCCAAAAGCCGTGAGGACAAGTTTATCTCCTTTTTTGAATTTATGCTCAAATTCGGCCATACACAAGGGGATAGACGATGCACTCGTATTCCCGTACTTTTGAATATTGACCAATAATTTTTCTTCCGGCAGCTTTATACGATCGGCAATAGCCTCTATAATACGCAAATTTGCTTGATGAGGAATAAAATAATCGATCGTATCTACGGACAAACCATTGCGAGCCATCACGCTTTCCGAAGAAGTGAGCATATCGGTTACCGCATGCTTATATACCGCCCGACCTTCCTGATAAACAAAATGTTCATCATGATCTACCGTCTCGTGCGAAGCCGGATGAACAGCGCCACCGGCTTTCATCAGCAAATGAGGCAGTCCCATACCATCGGTATGCAACACGGCATCCTTCACTCCGACTTCCTCGTCGGTAGGTTCTAACATAACGCAAGCCGCAGCATCACCGAACAGTGGACAAGTAGAACGGTCCTTATAGTTAACCATCGACGACATCTTTTCTGCCGCCAAAACAACCACATGCTTATACAGTCCGCTCTTTATATAGGCAGTTCCTGCTTGCAAAGCAACGATAAACCCTGCACAAGCGGCTTGTATATCATACCCATAAGCTGTTTTTATCCCCAATTTTTCCAATACGATCGATGCCGTAGAAGGGAAACGATAATCGGGATTCGACGTAGCACAAATGAGTAAATCCACTTCACTGGGCTTTACTCCTGTTTTTTTCAACAATTCGGCGACTGCTTTTACACCCAAATCGGAAGATCCCGTTCCTTCTCCTTTTAAAATTCTACGTTCTTTAATACCTACACGAGTAGTAATCCACTCGTCGTTGGTATCAACCATATGCGACAACTCGTCGTTTGTCAAAACATAATCGGGAACATACGAGGCAATTCCCGTTATTTTTGCATTCTGCATAATAATAAAATCGGCTTAGTGTGTGAAAAAATGCCCTAAATCGCTTTAGGGCCATACATACTTATCGATAAGAGCTTAAACAGCAGCTTCTTTTTCGATTGCCAATTTTCCTCTGTAATAACCACACTCTCCACATACAGTATGGTATACATGCCAAGCACCACAGTTAGGACAAACTGCCAAAGTTGGAGCCACAGCTTTATCATGAGTTCTTCTTTTGGCTGTTCTCGTTTTCGATTGTTTTCTTTTAGGATGTGCCATTTTTCTATTACTTTAATTATTATCTATTATTTTCTTTAATTCGTCCCATCTCGGGTCAGTTTCCTCCCCTTCGCCGGGCACTTCATCTACAACATCTTCATCATCGTATGATGCGGCATCTTCACTTTCGTCGCTATCGTCCATAGAACGCGCCGCATGTTTACGCAATTTAGCACTCATCGATTTATTGCATTTTCCTGCCTGATGAACATGCTTCAAAGGTATTGTCAGTGCAATGAACTCATATAAAAACCATGCAATATTCAATTCCCCGTCACTTTCAGGAATAACAACCACATTATCGCTCTCCTCGCTGTATTCCGAACCGAATTTCACATAGAGCGTTTCTTGGGTTTTTACCTCATGGTCCATATCGTCCAAACAGCGATCGCACGGAATTTGAATAACTCCTTCCAAATCAAAATCCAGTTCGAAAGAAGCCGCCGTCCGCTTCACTGTCAATTTCACCTTCACCTTTCCTTTTTGAACATCTTCACCTTCGATATTCTTAAAGAACTCATTATCCAATACATACTCAAAATCCTGAGTACCTATCGGCATACTTTTGAGCGGTAATTTATAAGCACTAAATCGTCCCAATGCTATTTGTCGTTAAAACTCCGCAAAGGTATAAAAAATAATCGTTACAAGTCAATCTTTTCGGTAGTTTTTATTTCACATTCACAATTTTTCAAATGGAGAGCCATAATCGATTAGCCCCGACAACATTCAAAAAAAAAAAGATTTTCCAGCCCGACTAAACGACTCGCTTCAATTCGATTCTGAATGTCGTACCTTTTCCTACTTCCGAATCTTTCACATAAATGCGTCCGGCATGATAATCCTCTATAATACGTTTTGCCAAAGTAAGTCCAAGTCCCCAACCCCGTTTCTTGGTCGTGTACCCCGGATTAAAAACCGTTTTGAAATTTTTCCGTGCAATCCCCTTGCCCGTATCTTTTATATCGATATAAATCTGTTGCTTCTCCGATGTCATATAAACATCTATACGCCCTTCCCCATTCATCGCATCGACTGCATTCTTGCACAAATTCTCTATAACCCATTCAAATAAAGAAAGACACACCATCGCACCCTCGGCATCAGAAGGGAGATGAGTCGTAATCAATACTTTATCGGAAACTCTGCGACGCATATATTCTGTTGCATTTTCAAGCACTTCGTTGACATATATCAATTCCATTTCTGGCTTCGAGCCTATTTTAGAAAAGCGTTCGGCTATGACAGACAGACGGTTCACATCTTTATTCATATCCGACAGTAACGAGGGATCCACACCCGACGATTCCAACAAATCCATCCATGCCATCAACGACGAAATAGGAGTTCCCAATTGGTGAGCAGTCTCCTTCGATAATCCCACCCACACCTTATTCTGCTCGGCCTTTTTCGTACTAATCAACGCAAAATAAACGATTAAAACGAACAGGACCATAACACCCAACTGCACGTACGGATAAAAAGATAGCCGCTTTAACAAAATAGAATCGTCATAATAGAGATACTGTTTCTCCCCGTCTCCCAAATTGATCTCTATCAAATTGGATTTACTTTTTAATTGTTCCAGTTTCTCTTGTAAATATTTCTCCGTATCCGTTTCGGGCAAATTCAAATTAAGGTACTGATTTATTTCGCCGGTATCATCGACGATAATCGCCGGTATGGAGGTATTGCTCTGTATCACTTTCAATATCAACTCCATGCTCATTTCAGTCTTGTCACTGGCCAATTCACGCGTCGCTTCGGCCCATATTTCCATTTTCTTTCGCTCCTCGATAGACAAGTCTTCTACAAGGTCATTCGAGACATAAAGTACCCCGCCAACCAGCAAGACAGAAATCAACAAAAAAATCAGTTTCCCTTTTTGTCGGGCATCATAGATATTTTGCATAATATACACTCAGTATTACATATTATATAAACGGTTCCACGACTCGAATATTATTCAACGGCTTCTTAATGTAAAAAAGAGGAGCCTTTCGTTATTCAAAAGCTCCTCTCTTCTCATACTTTTACCAGCAGTGTGCTGACTAACGGACTTGAACCCGGATTGTTCGATTATCTACCTTCACAAGATAAACGCCTCTTTCCATTGGAATTTTCTCTGTATCACTTTCTGACTCTATATAAAAGAGCGTACGACCATCAATGCCATAAACAGATATTTTTCTTCCTGTCACCCCCTCAGCCATAATGCAACCGTTCATACCATAAACCCTGATGTCATTTCGGTTCAACTCATCTACTGCCGATGTTCCCAAACGAACGGTATTCGAGCGGAACGATTCTCCTTTATCATAAACAACAGTGACATGATAAGCTCCATATTCAATAGACGGAGTAGAATAATTCGTCTCAACGATAGGAGTTTGAGTCAGTTTCTGTCCATTGCAATAAACATGATACCCTACAACCGATAAATCTTTTACCGCCGATACCGGAACATACGACAAATCATCAACTAATAAAGCGAACTTATTTGAACTGATATAATGAATTGCAAAATAACGGGCATTCTCTGGTAACTGATAAGAATATTCTTTCCAACCTACATTAAGAACCGATTCCGTAGCAAGCAATTCAAAGGCATCTACATCGGTCGTTGTCGTCGAATAAAGCACTTCAAACGTCTCCGGCGTATATTCCGTTGTAGGAATCGTAGCATAGAACGACACGTTTGTTCCTCCTATAATTTCAGGAGAAATCAAGTAGTCGTCATTTTGAGGCGTCAGACCGTCATAACTCAAACCAGCCCAAGAAACCAAACATTTTTCACCAGAATGAGGCTTCCAGTTATTCGAAGTCACATCAACACCCTCGGCCAGAGGTTCCCAGACTTGAAACGCCATCGGTGTACCCATATTCGGAAATTCTACAAATAAAATACCGGCAGAGGTCAAGCCATCTCCATCTACCACCGTATAATCACCTATATTCTCATAAATAAACGATTCGTAACCTTCGAAATCATCTACCATCGGCTCGGGGGTCAATGTAGGCTTTGTCCAAGACAGTTCATGAGCCTTCTCTGTTTTCTCCCCGACTAGGTCGGTAATAACAGGCAACTCTGATTGAGAAGCGATTATTATTGCCTCCAATATATTATTTTCTGGGATCTCATCAGACTCTTTTGCTATAACCTCTGCTTTAATAGGAGTTTCTTTGCCTATCATTTCAGCCGTAGGAGTAACCGTAAATAAATGATCGGCTGTTTCTCCCTGCGCCAAAGCCTCCGTCCGAGAAAGAGTTTGAACCAGAGTCTCATCTACATAAAGATTCACATCATAAGTTATCGACTGCTTCCCGTTATTTTTAACGACAACCGTATAATTTTCAGATTCACCCACGACAGGACGACGAACACCTTTGATACTTTCGAGTTTCGCATCAAATTCCGACTCATTAGCAACTGCCATATTATCGATGATTACATAATCACTACCATTAGAAACAGCTCCATCAAACACAATTGCAATCCACGGATAATCTTTATATTGAGCCAAATTTACTTTGCATACGGTCCAACCCGGAAGAAAAGAGGCTGTATTGGCGCTATAAACCTCGGTATATGCTTTATCATCGGCAGTCACTTTCACCGATAATTTTCCGGCAGCATTCTGGTAACGATATAATAAAAATGTCAATGTAGGAGCATTAAAACCACCCAAATTTAATTTGGGGACTTGTAAACGAGCTTCTCCCTTACCCGATTGAGAATGGCAAACGAACATTCCTCCATCTTCCGGCTCCAAACCGAGACTGCGAATATAATTCGTCAATCCCCACTCGGCTTGTCCGCTCAATGCCCCCATAATCCAAGGATAAGTTGTTGTCATATTATTCACACCGTTTTCCTCGAAAGGCATCGTATAAGGGATTCCCAATACGACATTATCTAACGCAGCCTCGCCTTCGCCCCCGATAGTAGTAGCAGAGACAAGGAAAGTATAAGAATCGAGTTTAGAAGAGGACGGAGTAGCCGTATAAGAAAGGGCTGTGGTAGTTCCCACTTCTCTATAACTCGTACCCACATACTCATAAATCTTATACGTAATATCAGATGGCTGGAAATAACCATTATGCACACCAACCGTAGGAACACTCCACGATAACTCGGCCTTCAAATTATCGGAAGAGGGTAAAGCTGTAAAGTTCGACACAATGCTTGGAACATCGATACCGCAATAACACTTTACCGTAGCTGTTCCTCCTTCACTAAACTCATTCTTGGCCACCACAGTATAAACGTTATTTCCCTGAACCGCATTCTCATCATTACAAGAAAGAACTTCGCCTGGTTGTTTACCCGTAAATTCAGCGACCACAAACCCGTCGACACGCTTCACGGTCACATCGACCGTACCAGTCAGCTCTTCACCGTTCAAGCTTTGAGTAGGCAACCGGAAACTCAGCGTTGCCGAAAGCCCCCCTTGTGCAGCGGGAGTAGCCTTTAATTCTGTAACAGCGGCCGGAGCTTTCATCAACGAACCGTTACGCACCTCTATATTTTTTATATTCAAGGTAAATTGATCTGGATCGGAAATTGCATGGAATCCGACATAATAACGGCCATGCTCTGTAACTTCAAAGGTAGCTGTAAAAGTTTGATATTCCTTGTTCGTCAAATCAAATGTCTGAGCCTTTTGTTGATCTTCCGGCTTATCCGATTTACCATAAGTCACTTCCAATTTCTCAGAACCCATTACACCGGCCTTAGCGTCAAACACGACCTCTATCATATGGGCGGTTCCCAATTCGATGGCCGGCGTTATGACATAATCATCGGCCGAATTCGAACAATAAGCATACTTCAACGAACCGTCGCTTATATCGTAGTACCAAGTATTATCATCGTTATTATTATCCTTGATCGTAAACAAAGAAAACTCCTGTTGAGTCGGTGCTACCATATAAGGTAAAGAATAAATACCGCAGAATACCGTTTGTTCCACTTTTACACCGGCATTTTCTCCACTATAAGCTACAACACTATATGTGTTAAACCCAAAGTCCGAATGTTCGTCTTCATACGTTAATGTCGCTCCCAAAACCGGATTTTCAAACGTTTTGATTAACTTCCCATTACGCAAGATTTCAATTTTAGAAACAGACGAAAGAGGTTCTCCTTGATAATTTTCTTTCGGAACGACAAAACTCATTGTAGCTTTCTGTAATCCTGCTTGATCTGCCGTCACCACAAAATCGGTTACGCCCTTCGGAGCATAAATACTTCCGAATTCTTCCACACGAATATTATCTACATTAACTCCAAAACGATCGGCAACGCTTGTACAATGAATTGCAAAATTTCCTTGCCCGTTCGCTTCTGGCACGTAGGTAAGTACAATATGTCTCGGAGAAGACGCATCCGCCATAATTTCCGTCGGTTCCATAACAATCGTAGATAACGATTCTACGGAAGGCTCCGCTCCCACTTTAACACCAATAATTTCTGCATTATACCCCGAGCCTGAACAAATATCGAACGAAAGCTGATAAACATTATAAGCTTTAAAAGTCATTTTAGGCAATACCAAATAATCATCAGCAGCATTATCGGCAGAGAAAGTATAACCCGCACTAAATTGACCCGTATCGAATTGCCAAGTCACACCATCGCCATTATTATCGATTATGTTCAACAAATCGAATGACGATGCATCTTCGAAAGTTTGTTCATAAGGAAGCGAAACGGCTTTCCCAAAAACGACCGAATTACTCTCGACCGACCCACACTCTTCTCCGCCGAACTTCACGATTACAGTATACTTGTAAGACTTTAACTCATTCTCGGGAAGATTATCGATATAAGTTGTCTCTTTTATGTCGGTCGATAACGACTCTCCATTACGAAGAATGTCATACGAAACTTTTGTCAAGTTTACCCAACCTCCATTAATACCGGCTTCGGGTAATGTCCAAGAAAGGGTTACTTTCCCAGATTCTTCGGCAACAGCGGTCACTTCGGTTGGAATTTGGGGCATATCTTCTCCGGTAAAAGTTTTTATCGAAGCTGCAACCCCCTCTCCGCCACTATTCAAACAAATTACTTTCAATACATGTAATCCATTCGTTAATGCAAGAGATATAGAAAATTCCGCACCGGGACTTTGGTTTTCCTTTATCTGGACAGTATCGCCATCGACTACTATGGCGACATTTACCAATCCTTTCAGTTCATTACCACCGGCAGTCTTTGTAGGAAGATCGCACGAAATTCGGGCTGTCGTCGCACCCGGAGTCGCATAGGATATACTCAAATTTTCAGCAGCAGCCGGAGCAGAAGGATCAGAAAAAGGATCTGTCGTGTACAAGCCAATCCACTCCTCTCCATTGTCAAAAGTCAATTGCGTATAAAACTCTTTCGAGACCGGATCTATTACAATCAACTCGCTTTCACTCCAATTACAAGCAGCCCAATAGATTTTACGATCGAGAGGGCTCCAACAACACGATTGAGAATATTCAGGGAAAAAACCTGTACTCACTACTTTCTCCCCCTGTACGGCAGACTCTTTATCAAACTTATATACATCGCCATAATCATCGATTACATACATTTGCCCTTCTCCATCGATACACATTCCCCGATAAGAATTTTCCATTGGAGCGACAACTGTAAAATCCAATGTTTGGAGATCCAATTTACTCAACGTATAAGCCTCCCCGGCCTCATCATAATTAATTGAATAAACAACATCATTGACCGGATCATAGGTCATATTCACCGCAGCATTAGGATATTCCGCCTCTTTTTCTATAACTTGTTTATCACCTGTCACGACATCTACGACTACTAATTTTGCAGAATTGATACCCGACCAGTAAAACTCGTCAAAAACCGATAAATAGAATTTTCCATTAGCGTAAGTTCCACCGCCTTCGCCTTCACCATATTCCTCTACGTCATACAGCTTAGAATAATCTCCGGTATTAGGATTAATCGAGTAGATACCATAATCCCTCTCTTCATAACTATTAGTAGCTGCCAAAAAGCCGAACAAATTCGCCGGTGAATTTTGTGCATTAATTTTGGCAACACGAGTACGAGCCGGCAACTTAGAGATATTAATAATTCCCACTGGATTTCGAGACGAGCGCTTTCTATATTTACGAACCTGCGCTTTACCTGATTTAAGAGGTACACTCCGTTCTGTAAATTGATAATTTTCACGTTCTTTCGGAATAGATTCCGACCCTAAAACTTTGGAAGAAAAAACCATTATACACATAAGCACAACGATCCAACCTCCAAAAACCTTTAATTTAGTACTTGATAACTTCATAAAAACACTACTTAATTATATATTTTGATTCCAAAATAAACAGCTCTTACAAATGCTACACAATAAATGATTTGCCTATAAATAGTTCCACAAAATTTTATGCAAAATTAAATATAATATATATACTATATAATACCCACATTTAGGTATTATGTATATATAATTTTACAAAATAAAGCGACACAAATATTTTAAATTATAAAAAATTTCATTGTAAATCGGACATCAATCATAAAAATAATAAACGAAAAAAAACACTTCATATCTTCCATCTATACCCATTGGTTCTATTCAGAACATATATAATACTATTTTGAAAATCAAATATTACTTCATCATTAAACAATAAACTGTTCAAAAAAATATTACCCTTTAACTCAATCATATCATAATATTTCAAATACCCATTCTAATTTTGCATAAAAAACATACAAACGATAAAACAAAAACTTAATACTACCTATCATGAAAGTGAACATATTTAAATGCCTAACATTATCTCTATTACTATGCAGTATCCAATTACTATACGCAGGACGCATATATGACGAATTCGAAGATACCTATAAAATAACTTGGATTGGTAACTCAAAATTGATTTCTGGAACGACCGACGATTGGGCACAACGAGCCGGAGACATCTATCGATTGAAAATCGACGATCCATCAAACTACTCATTCTTAGTTTATGAACTGCCCGAAAATGAAATTGCTCATGAAATAATTGTCGATTACTATTCTCCGACCGGACTACGTCCCACTTTGGCCGTAAAAAATTCGGCCGGAGAAGAAACCAAATATGTGGAAGGTTGGGACAACGGTTATCCAGAAATAACGGATAAAGGGCATGGACTATATCAATGTACTTTAAAAGACAGCTTGATACCGGAAGATGCGACTCAGGTCGTTATCTATTTAGATGCCCAATCCGACATAGAATTATTAAGAAACATAGTATATTATGGAGATGGCTATCAAGCGAAGAATTACAACGAAAAAACGAACTATTACCGGGTTCAAAAGCTATTGGAAAAAGCTGAAAGCGGTAATGACATTACCATCGGTGTCATAGGTGGTTCGATGACTGCCGGAGCCAACGCCGAACCGATGGAGACCAATTGTTACGGAGCCCGATTAAAGACTTGGTTCGAATCGACTTTTGGAATCGACGTCAATTTCATCAATATCGGTATCGGTTCTACGAATTCCTATTTCGGGTGTATCCGTGCCGAAGAGAAACTATTACGATTCAACCCCGATTTGATTATAATCGAATATGCCTGCAACGATCAACTCGAAGATATTTATCTGGATTCTTACGAAAGCCTGATACGGAAATGTTGGAAAAACCCGGGTGAGCCAGCCGTTATATCGCTAATGCTATGCACGCAAGCTGGGATTTCAAAAATCGAACGTCAATATCCCATCGCTCAACATTGTCAAATTCCGATCGTCAGTTACAACGATGCCATAAAAGACGAAATAATCAAAGGAGAAAAAACATGGCTGGACTATTACCAAACCTCTACACTCATCGGCGGTGATGGCATACACCCCAATACAACCGCACATCAAAAAATCGCCGACCTAATAGCGACCGAACTACTTGAAGGGAAAAAAGCATCGAACATCGATCGAATGGCATCACTACCAGCTCCGCTATATAGCAACATTTTAGAAGATGCATTTTATTTGAGCGAAACCGATATAACCCCGGTCCAAACAGGTGTCTGGACGGCGGGAGGTTCTATTTGGGATTTCGGCACAGGAAAAGGTTGGAGAAGCGAAATTGCAAACAGTGAACTTCAATTTAAAATTAACGGAGACGTTGCTGCCGTCACATATTGGAAACGCCCGGCAAACGAAAATTTCGGAACGGCCCAAATTTGGGTAGACGACAATCCGGCCGTAGTCATTGACGGCTCTAACGGAGAACACATCGACCAAATCGTATTGACCGATTTGGGAATCGGAGAACATATACTCCACATCAAACTGTTGGAAAACAAAAAATTCGAAATTGTATGTATTGCCGTTTCGGGGGAAAGAAGCTATTGGAATGGACGATACTATTTGGAAAACGTTGCCAACAATCTTAGGTTAACGATCAGCAATAATGACATTACGATGAATCCGAACGGTACAGGTTTTAATGTTTCTCATACCGACGACGGATATATCGCCTTCAACGAAAACAATTCATATCTATCGGTCAATGCTGCTACCGGCGCTTTGGAACTTTCATCGAATCTCGACACCGCCTCAAAATTCCTCTACATAGACAAAGGTGAAAAAGCTGCAATACGGGCTTTGGCTAACGGAAAATATTTGTCTCAAAAAGACAACATTATAACGGCCTCTACCTCCGATATAGCCGACAATGAATATTTTCTATTCAAAAACGAAGGCGATCCCACGACTATTAACGAATTAAGGAACAACGAAATCGACTGTTCCGTTGTATCCAATCAAATCATAATCAAAAATGCAATCGGAGAGCAAGTCAATATTTTCGATCTATCCGGTAAACTACTATATCGACAAAACATCTCGACCAATAATGAGAATATCTATTTCAACAATGGCAATTATTTAATACAAATCGGCGACAAGACATTTAAATGCAATATATAACTACCCATTCCGCTATGATGACAGCCAAAGAAAATGTAATACGAACCCTTCGACATGACAATCCGGAATGGATTCCGGTAAACCTGTGGCAACTGCCCGCCGCAAAACTAAAATACGGACAAGCGCTTGACGACATCATCAATCGCTGCGAAATCGATATTCTCTCCGCTCCGTTCGACGACCCCACCGAAGACGCACGTCACTACCAAATCGGCAGTTATACCGATTGTTGGGGATCGACTTGGGTAAATCACCAAGCAGGTATTATCGGAGAAGTAAAAGAATATCCTTTTGCCGATTTCAATAAAGTTTGGAACTATGAAAGTCCCAAAAAATTATTTTTATCAGGCATCTCTGGATTTGAAAAGACAAAAGCATTCATCGACACTCATAAAGACAAATTTATCTTAGGCGGTTGGATTAGCTTATTCGAACGTATGCAATACCTTCGTGGTACAGAAAACCTTTTCATGGATACGTTGATTGAATCTCCGGAATATTTCAAACTAATGGAAATTGTCGAAGATTTTTATAACACCTATTTAGACGAATGGCTCAAATTAGAAGTCGACGGAATAATTTTCGGAGACGACTGGGGCTCACAACGCTCTTTATTAATCTCGCCTGAAACATGGAGAAAACAATATAAACCTTTATACAAACGGTTTTTTGACAAAGTCCATACTGCCGGTAAATTCGTTTTTATGCATAGCGACGGCTACATTTTGGAACTATACGACGACTTGATCGAGATAGGAGTAGATGCCATCAATAGTCAAGTGTGGTGCATGGGATTAGACAAAGTCTCCGAAAAATGCAACGGACGTATTACAAACTGGGGCGAAATATGTCGTCAGCACATACTCCCCGAAGGAAGTGTCGAAGATGTAATCGACGCCGTACACAAAATGAAAGAAGCTCTATGGGTAAATGGTGGCCTCATCGGGCAATTCGAAGCCGGACCCGATATGCCACTGGAAAATATCAAAGCCGGTTTAACCCATTGGAACGACTAAAAATTCTCTCAAAACATGGAACAGTTTCAGCCGAATGCAAACAACATTCTCGATGTCCTTTATAACAAAAAGCCAAAGTATCTCCCTCTATATGAACATCACATCGATATTGAATTTATAGAGAAATTTACAGGAGAAGAACTTATCGGTTACCGAGAAACAGAACCAGAATACTTTTTCAAAAAAGTAACGGAGTTTTGGAAAAATAATACCTACGATGCCTTTGACTTCGAAGCTCCAATCTGCGACGTTTTCCCGGAGCACGGTGCAATTATGGGAGGAAAATTAGGCCCCATTCAAACCCGATCAGATTTTGAGCGCTATCCCTTCGACGAAATACCCCATTTGTTTTGGGAAGCGAACAAACCCAAACTCGACGCTATCAGAAAAGTCTTGCCAACAGGAATGAAAGCATATGGAGGATGCGGGTATGGCATTTTCGAATCCGCCCAAGATTTGGTAGGTTACGAGAATCTGTGTATCATGCAATACATAGACCCCGATTTGTTCCGCGACCTTTTTATTCGTATCGGTGACTTATACGTCGAATTATGGTCCAAAATGATACAAGAATACAGCGACATCTTCATTTTTTTCCGTATGGGCGACGACTTGGGACACCGCACATCAACTATGCTCGAACCGACAACCATCATCAACCACATACTTCCTCAAACCAAGCGTATAATAGACTTGGTACATCATGCAGAAAAAAAATTTCTTCTGCACAGTTGCGGTAACATATTCGAAATAATGCCCGACATCATAACTTTGGGAATCGACGCAAAGCATAGCAACGAAGACCAGATCGCTCCTTTCGACGAATGGATAAAACGATATAACGGTCAAATAGGACTTTTTGGAGGCTTCGATGTAAATCTGCTTTCGTTGGGAACCTATCAATCCGTATATGACGAAGTATTGAGAAAAGGCACAGAATACCGGCGCATTTGCAAGGGTTACGGATTAGGTTCGGGTAATTCCATCGCTTCTTATGTCTCTGTCGATGGATTCAGAGGAATGATCGATGCCGTCAAACAAATTCGAAGAAAAGAAAAATAACAAAAAGGATTTATCTATATCGCGAGCCATTATCCCAGTTCCTCCGACTCAAAATTTTAATTCATCACAACAAGATAAGTCACGCAAATATTTGAAGCACGCGTTTTCTAAATTATAACACTTTTGATAACATGAAACGAAAATTTATTTTACTTACCCTTGTAATTGCAACATTGATTGTCCCTGCGAATTTACAAGCATTCGAATCAACTGTTGAGGAAGAATTACAAACACCGTGGGAAGGTTTCGGGTACAATCAATGGGGATTCGCCCGCGAAAGCGACGGTAACACCTTTAAGCCGTGGTCCGATGATTTATGGAAAACCACGACAGAACGGATCCTTGCCATCAAACCTTCGTTAGTCCGCTTACCGGTAATCCGCGATTGGTTCAACAAAGACGATGATGGGAATAATCTGCCCATCGGAACTTATAATTGGGATAGCAAATACATGCAGGCCTATTTCAAAATTATGGACCTTTATAAGGAACACGACATTAAAGTTATGAGTGGTTTCTGGGGTGTCGGATATAACGGAGAGGATTATAAACAATTTTACACGACCGACGAATGTGCCCAACTGCAAGCCGACCTCATCGAGTATCTTTTTAGAACAAAAGGTTACGACAAAATCATTACCAGTTATGCGCCCTCGAACGAGCCTTTGGGAGTAGGTATCTCTTACGAAGATTGGAGTACCATGATAAAAAAACTTTACACCGAATTGGAGAAACGTGGCTTACCCACAAATTTTCTGTCGGGAGCCGATTCATGGAGCGACTGGATATGGAAACCTGCACAATACAACGCAGATCAACTGTCAGCCTATGATTTCCATAACTACCTGAACGATACGCCCGACGATACTTACAATCAATTATATAATCGCACCATTGAAACGACTTTTGCAAACTATCTCGCAAATGTCTATAAATACGACAATTTCAACAAACCCGTCCATGTGTCGGAAATGGCTCCCATCGGAGTCCCTTTTATCGACTGGCCTGTTGCCGATGCTCCGGCTCATTGTCGAATCGACACCTACGAATATGCATTAGGTTTTTGGGACTACGGCATACAACTTGCCCGTTCGGGCATGGCATCGGGATTGGCTTGGGCTATCGACGGGCTGGAACAGAATAAAAATGCCGGCATGTGGAACAATGCCGGAACTTATGGCGGTATGACTTTACGTCCCTGGTACTACACATGGCAACTGATGTGCCGTTACTTTCCCCGTGGAGCAAAAATTCTCAAAATGACCGAACTGGAAGGGCGCAAAGATATTCGTATACTCGGAGCCCGCATCGGCTCCGAAGATTACTCGTTTGTCGCAGTCAATCGACGTATGGATGCTCAAAGCAAAACACAATCCATTACCTTTAAGGTCGATTGTACCAAACCTCTTTACATTTATCGGTTCAACCGCAACAGCTGCGGAGATGGCGCTGCGTTGTCTCTTCCGTATGAAAAAATAACCGATCAAAATCTTTCTACCGGAATCACGGTGGAAGTTCCTATGGAAGAAGGTATATTCATCACTACCTTAGAACCGTTGGAGACAAATACGTCCGAAACACAGTCTACTCTAACCATCGACTTTGAATCGCAAGACGGGTATATGCTTCTCGGCGACTATAACAAAGGGATTAGAACCTATGTAGGTTCTAATCCCCGCAAACGAGACCCTAATACCAGCGACAATGCCGGATACTCCGAAATTCTAATTAACGACGAATACAATCCCCGAGATTGTTTCAGTACTATATTTCCGCTCAATAAAATCCTAATCAGTGAAGATTTTCCACTGCTCAATATTCAGTTGTACAGGAGTAGACCGGCAAAAATCGCCATTGCCTTACATATACAAAATGAAGACAGACTATTGGGCTACGAATTCGAAATTCCTCATAGAGAATGGGAGGAGTTACAACTGAACCTAACGCCTCTAATCGGTAAAACACTGGATTACATCATCATATATCCTTATAGAGATTCAGCGACGACTTCCACTCTCGACACCGAATCTTTGATTTTTGACAACATCTTTCTATCCAATACAGAAAATTCCCCTATCGATTTACAAGAAATTACAACAAACAACGACCAACAATACCGACAAATTCTGGACATCGACTTCGAATATTTGAATTCTTTTGTAAAAGTTATTCCGGCCAATTCCTCCATAATGTCTTCCATTGCTTCAAATCCCAAAATACAAGAAAACAATCCCAGCGATAAAGCCTGCCAAATAAATATATTAACAAACGATGCCGGTCAAGACTTGTCCGCACAATTAAATTTATATCCATTTGTACAAGTTCCCGAAAGTAACCACAACCTGCTCTTCTCATATTACCGCCCGACAGGACAATCCGAAATCAAGATAGTCGTCAATTTCCTTTCGGGAGAAAAAGCAGTCGGACACTTTTCCTGTTACGAAAAAAGAGAATGGTTTAGGTACGGTCTGAACTTGTCGAATCATGTCGGTCAAATCATTACAAGCATCGACATCTATCCCAATCTAAATTATTCAGACCGGCTGAACGTTCTCGACACTTCTTTCTTCGACAATTTTATATTTAGCACCGAAGAAGTTTCGGGAATCGAATATATAACAAACAACGACATCTCGGTAACCGCCGAAAACGGATATATTTATATTGAAGGCGTTAAGAACATGCCTGTCTATCTTTTCTCTGTCGACGGTAAATTACTGCACTTTGCAGAAAACGTAAACGGGAGTTACTCCATTCCGGCAGAGAATGGAGTACATCTCATTAAAATAGGCAATACTTCTTATAAAATAATCAACTTCTAATAATCCAACGAAAATGGCAAAACTTTCAGATTTACATAATGCAATCGTAAAAGGGAATCTCGAACTGGCAGTCAGTACAACCCAAGAAGCGCTTCAAGAAAATATCGACCTGCAAACATTGATCAGCGATTATTTGATTAAAGGAATGGAAGAAATCGGGACTCAATTCGAAGCCGGAAAAGCCTATGTTCCCAACCTGTTGATGAGTGCCCGGGCTATGAAAGGAGCTTTGGAACTTCTTAAACCTTACATGGAAAATGACAAAAATACAATCTCTCTCGGGAAAGTTGTCATTGGAACGGTTAAAGGCGATCTGCACGACATCGGGAAAAACCTCGTAAGCTCTATGTTGGAAGGCTGTGGGTTCGAAGTAATTAATCTCGGTGTCGATGTTTCCGATGAAAAATTCGTCGAAGCCGCCAAAGAACACAAAGCGAACATTGTCTGTATGTCGGCACTTCTGACTACCACAATGGTTTATATGAAAGAAGTTATCAAAGCTTTTGAAAAAGCCGGAATCAGAAACGATGTCAAAATCATGATTGGAGGCGCTCCACTCAGTGAGAAATTTGCCGAAGAAATCGGAGCCGACGGATATAGCGACAATGCCAATGCCGCTGTAACTCTCGCCCGAAAATTATTGAACAAATAAGAGAAATGGAACATTCACTGCGGTTCGAAGAACTAAACTTGACAAAAGAAACCGTATATATAGAAATGGGGTATGGAGCAGTATCTCCCGACAAAAATGTTCGGGATTTAGTCGACAACCTGTTCCTCGTTGCAAACAACATAGTAAGACCTCGTTTTTACTTTCGAATGTTCGACGGGTATGTAAACAAGGATTGTATATGTTGTAATCAAAAAATATTTCACGTTAACCAGACTATCGCCACACTGTTGAAAAACTCCGAAAGATTCGTTTTTTTCGCTGCGACTGCCGGTATGGAATATCAAGATTTTCACAATAAACTATCGAATGCAGACGATGCATTGCTACTATTCATCTGGGATACCCTCGGTAGTTGTATTGCCGAAGCGACAGGAGACATTATGGAAAAGTTCGTGGAAACAGAATTGCCGGGAATACCCCATACTAACCGTTTTAGTCCGGGTTATTGCGGGTGGCATGTGAATGAACAGAAATTACTCTTCTCACTCTTACCCGATAATGTATGCGGAATCACTCTCAATAGCAGTGCCCTGATGTATCCTATAAAATCTATCAGCGGAGTGATAGGCTCTGGACTTCATGTCAATACCCGCAAATACGGTTGTCAATTCTGCGAACTGGACAACTGTTATAAGAAACGAATCAAAAAATCATTTAATCATGAAACTCAATCTCAATCGGAATAAACGATATGCTATTCCCATTATGACACACCCGGGAATCGAGCTCATCGAGAAAACTGTAAAAGCCGCCGTTACCGACGGCCAGACACATGCCGATGCCATTATCGCCTTGTCAGAAAATACTCCTTCCGATGCGGCGACAGTCATCATGGACCTTACCGTCGAAGCAGAAGCTTTCGGGGCAAAACTTCATTTCTCCGAAAACGATGTTCCCAGTGTTGCCGAAAGGTTGCTTCACGACAGGAACGAAGTGGAAAATCTCCGCATTCCCGATACCGATACCGCCCGTATTCTCGAATATCTGAAAGCAAACAGACTTGCGGCAGAACGAATCAATGACCGCCCGGTCTTTGCAGGTTGTATCGGACCTTATTCTTTGGCAGGTCGACTTTACGATATGTCAGAAATGATGATGGCTATTTACGTCGAACCCAATTTAGCAAAAATACTACTCTCAAAATGTTCAGAATTTATTCTCAAATACATTCGGGCTCTGAAAGAAACAGGAGTCGATGGTATCATCATGGCCGAGCCTGCCGCCGGGTTACTCAGCAACGACGATGCCACAATATTCTCGACTAATTATATAAAACCGATCGTCGAGGCCGTACAAGATGAAAACTTCCTTTTCGTATTGCACAACTGCGGAAACACAGGGCACTGTACGCAATCCATGATCGACTCAGGAGCAAGGGCTCTCCACTTCGGTAATCAATGCGACATCGTCTCCGCCCTTCAACAAGTACCGTCCGATCGCATTGTTATGGGGAATCTTGATCCGGTCGGCATTTTCAAATCGTCATCTCCGAAACAAGTCTACGACGAAACGGAGAGACTGCTGCATGCTACTGCCGATTTCGACAACTTTATTATCTCAACGGGTTGCGATGTTCCTCCGGGTGTCTCCCTTGAAAACATAAATGCATTCTATCGAGCTGTCGAGATTTTTCGTAACCGACATTAAAAGTAAACATCTGCACTTTTTACTTTGTATCTGATGAAAGACAGAACCTTTTCATTATAACAAAGCGATTGTAATAACAGAAAGAGGGCATACTCACAATGAGTATGCCCTCTTTATATTCCGTACTAACATTTCACCGTTTTTCTATTTTCACTTCACGAATACGAGTATTAGAGAAATAACCGTTCGGCAGCATTTCAATCTTTAAATAATTGCAATTATCGAGTTCTGTTTTCGGTGTTATGGTCGAATGAACAAAACGCCAAACAGACATTTCGGGTCCGGTAAACGACAATTCGACCTCTCTCCACTCGCAATTATCCGGCGAGACGTACACTTTGAAACGATCGGTTATGGTCTCCACTCCCGACACCTTGATTTCAAAATGATTAAATCCGTCGAACTTATAAGTTATATAAGCATGTTCTTCATTGGTCGAAGGGTGAATAGTACCGCAATCTTCCAAAACTTTGAAGAACTGGAAATCGGGAGCAGCAGTGTTACATTCGTCATAGAATTTAGGAAAACCGTTTAATCCCAAATTGTCGGAATGATCATACATACGTTGGACACCCTCCATCGGATCCATCATATATTTATCATTTTTTACAATCTCCGGTTTGCTACCTCCAATCGTAGTCAACAGAACAAAACCTTTCGCGGGGAAATCGATAACTATCCCCTTTTGAAGATCGACTTCTTTCAAGACTTCTTTCACAACTGGAAAGCCTGCTGTATCGACCGGATAATCGTCCTCGAAATACACATATTTATTGATTATCGGATCGTTCACGACGGTAGGAATCTGTACGGTTACACGCTGCGCAAAATCGGCTGTATTTGTAATCGCAAATGTCAAATCTCCTGTCGGAGTCAATGCGGCTACACCATTCAAATTCTGAGTCCTATAAGAATTGGAATACAAAATTTTCGACCCTTTCGGGATATTACGCGACATCAACGACCACGTATAGAACCACGGACGTATATTCGCTTCTTCCGGTTTATTTTTCTGTTCTGCGATCGAATTCCAAAATCCCCAACGCTTCTGTTCATCAAGGTCGTCCTTATAATGCATGGCATCATCCATACCCCATGCCGCAGCAGCCGACCAACCGGAGCGCAAAGTCTGAATCAAGGCATCGGCAACGAACGTTCCATACCACCACTGATGAATCAACGTATGCTGGTCAAGCACCTCATTATGTCCGTCACGAATACCCATTTCGCCCCAAATATTCACTTTGCTGCTGTCCTGCATTTGTGTAAAGAAACGAAACATTCGTGTCTCATCTTCCACACGATTCGTAAAAGTCCAATCTTTATTGATATACCAATGATAATCGATGACAGGAACCACACTATCCAATTCGGTCAATGTCTTATTGAACCAAACATCAGTCCCCCAATAACCTCCGTCCGGTCCCACAATCTCAATATCATTCAATCCCCGTTTATCCAGTTCCGAGCGTAGATTAAGAATGGATTTCTTCCATTTTTCCCATGAATAACCGTTTCGAGGATCATTGGCCACCAAATTTACTTCATTCCCCAAGTTAAATTGCTTGATACAAGTCATACCCTTCTCTTTAACCAAATATTCAACCAATTCAGCTACTTGAACGGCATATCGGGAATCGTCCAATTCTATCGTATACTTAGGCATATCGACGGGGACAGCCTGTTTCCAATTCGGATTCATCGGCTTCCACCACTCTCCAAGCAACACATCGATGTCGTTATCCTTACAAAATTGAAGCTGACGATACAAGTCGTTCATGAATCGACGAGAATTAGCATACCAACGGGCATCGACTTTCGTCGAATCCATGTCCCAAAGCAATATAGGGTCGTTCCCGTCATAACCGAAACAGTAGAAATAGGGCATTATGCAACAACGAATATACCCCAGTTTCATAAATTCGACTCGTCTAAACAAACGATCCCATTGCTCCTCCGTCATCGAATCCCGGTCATTGGGTTCCCATTGCATCGCCCCTCCATAATAGTTTTCCTGCAACACGAAATCGGTATCCACAACTATCGGATTCTGAACCTCCTGTTGTTCTGTCTTGCAACCAGACAATCCGAACAAGAGTAAAATCAAATATATCAATCTTTTCATATACAATTATCTACCTTCTTAATTATCAAATATTTACTCTCCCTAAAAAGACAATCTAATATCCGGGATTTTGAACCAATGCACCTCGGCTTAAATCTATATCATTTTGAGGAATGGGGAAAAGTTCTCTTTCCTTTGTATAATAACGTCCCTTATCGACATCTTCTGTCGCATAGCCGTTACTATATACAGCCGTCATAATTTCTCCATAACGTTCCTGTTGCATCAAATCCATACGGCGAATTCCCTCACAAGCGAACTCAAAGCGACGCTCGTTCCAAATAGCCAATCGCACTTCCGCCACATTATCGGAAGTTATATCCGGTAACGACGTCGGCTTTGTGTCGGGCACATACTTTTGAATGACTCGTTTCGCATCCAACGGACTGGATTCGCGAGCTCGTTTTCTCACTTGATTCAAATACTTTCTCGCACCCACGATATCGCCTTTTTCCAAACAAGCCTCGGCATACATCAACAAAACATCGGCATAACGAATGACATAAACTGTCATTTCTACATCTTGTGGATAGACCGGAGACGCCGCATTTAAAGTCTCGCTCATGGGGACAAAATGCTTACGGTCAAAGAAACGACTGGGATAATTCGCATCTCCTGTCACAAAATCATTCCCGACGAATTGGTCGCCTTGACGAACAAATGTCCAAGTAATTCGCGGATCCTCCGGGTCAAAAGCATCCAACAAATGTTGAGTCGGTAAATGAAACCCATAACCGCCATCGCTACTGGGAATAAACCAAACTCCGTTCCACCCCGTCGATTCATCCCAATTCTTTCCATTGGTGACATATTGTATCTCAAAAATCGACTCTCTCAAATTGGAATTTGGGTTCAACCATTGAGTCGCAAAATCTGGATCCAATTCATATTCTCCTTTTTGCTCGCCTTCAACCAGAACATAGAGCATCTTATAAGCATTCTCAAAATCACGATTATACCAGTATGTCCTACCCAACATGGCATAAGCCGCACCGCTCGTAACGCGCCCAGTGTCTTCCTCGGAATACTCGCTCCGTTTCGGCAAAGCCGTAGCCGCAGTAAAATCGGCTATAACCTGTTCCCAAATCTGGGCCACCGGTGTCCGGGGTTTATATATATCCGCAGGCTGTTCGGCATGCAAAAACAAAGGAACATCACCCCACAAATAAGCCAGATTAAAATACCAAACGCCTCGTAACCAACGCGCCTCATTTTCATAACGCGTAAGCAACGTCTTATCGTCTTCCGTTAAATCCGTATTCGCAGAACGAAATATTTCGCTTTTGTCCAATAGTGTATTTATTTGGTAAATAGCCCTATATGCCATATTCCAAAACTGGCTCACTTTACTGTTCGTCGTAAATATATTGAATGTTTCCAACTGATAAATATCCCCTTCGTTAGTAAGGCCACTACCTCCTTTCTCGCAATCGTCGGATGCACAATCGTTGATAAACATCAACTCCAAGCTCATATCGTTCCAACTATCCTTCATATAGAAATAGCAGGCCGTCAATGCTTGATTGATCTCTTCGAGATTATTGTAAAATTCCGTGTCTTCTCGACCTCCGTACATAGTCGTATCCAAATCCTCATCTGTACATGAAGGAAGAAGGAACAACGAGCCTAACAATATATATAGTATTCTCCACCTTAGTTTCATAACTGTAATCGTTTAAAATTGAACATTGACCCCTACTGTAAATGTGCGAGGATTAGGATACCCCAAATTCTCTATACCCATATTCAAAGCATTGCCATTTGGGACTTCCGGGTCCATATATTTGAATTTTGTAAATGTAAACAGATTTTCTCCGCTCACATATAATCGCAAAGAACTAAACACCTTCGTAGCTTCGACTATTTTCTTCGGGAATGTATAGCCAATCTGTACAGTTTTTATTTTACAGAAGCTACCGTTCTGCACATACCATGACGAATTTCTATAATTATCATTATCATCTTTTCTGGTAATTCCGAATACATCGGTTTTATCACCGGGATTCCGCCACGCATCTGTGTAAGTTTCGGCTAATAAATTCGTTATACTCGTCTGCCTGAGAAGAGCTTTTGTCCCTACCCAAATATCATTACCGGCAACACCTTGAAAATAAAGAGCAAAATCGATTCCTTTATATCCCAATTCGATATTTCCTCCATAAATCACATCAGGGTTGGGGTTTCCTATATAATCCCGGTCATTGCTATCCAGCGTATTATCGCCATTAAGATTCCTGAAACGAGCATCGCCGGGCTCTGCAAGAGGTTGAAGCAAAGTCTTCCCATCGGCTCCTACATGGGCGAGAACCTCTTCTTTCGACTGGAAAATGCCATCATAAACATATCCATAAAAGCGTCCGAATTCTTCTCCGATTTCGTTCTTCGAGACTGTACCCCAAATCGGATCGTTCGTTCCGGTTTCAACCAATTTATTTTTTTGGAAAGTAAAGTTTGCGCTCACAGAATAACGGAAGTCGCCGACCTTCCCTTGATACCCGATCAAAAATTCCAAACCCCGGTTTTCTACGGAACCGGCATTCACCCACGGGGTTGTAGGATAACCGGCCATTCCCGGTAACGGATTCTGCATTAACATATCCCGTGTCGTCTTAATGTAAGCATCAGCCGACAATGTCAATGAGTTTTTAAAGAAGCCCAAGTCGACTCCTATATTGCCTTGCTCCACTGTTTCCCACTTAATATCTTTATTTCCCTTAGATGTAGAGGCATAAGCCTTCAACAGATTCAAACCGCTGTTAAACCCATACACCCATGTATCATAAGTAGAAACGACATCGGCATAAGCGAACGAAGGAATGTTTTGATTCCCGATTTGTCCCCAACCACCACGCAGTTTAACCGCACTCAATACATTCTGATTCCAATCTTTATAAAACTCCTCCTGATCTATACGCCAACCCAAAGAAAAAGATGGAAATGTCCCCCAACGGTTGCCCGGTGCAAATTTCGAGGAACCGTCGGCTCTGACACTGACAGTCGCCAAATAGCGGTCTGCATAATTGTAATTTATACGCCCAAGATAAGAAATCAAATAGTTGTCATAACGGCTACCCGTAGAAGTTCCCTCTTTCGTCCCGGCTCCCACGATTTGGAAAGCATCGGAATTACTCGGCGTATTCAACCGCTCTGCCGTAAAAGAACGACCGGTATAGGCTTCCCACGTGAAACCTGCCACCGCCGAAATAGAATGTTTCCCAAATTGATTATTATAACTCAACGTATTTTGAAATGTATAATTCAGTTCCGTAGAACTCGTATTGGCGACACTGTTTTCCAACAAAAATTTACTCTCCACATTCGTACACATATTATATGGAGTATCATTCGGCCTCAAATCAAAAAACGGGTTAAACTCGGTATAGGTATATTCCGGTAACTCAAAACCCAACATAGTCTTAAAGTCCAGACCCTTTAATCCCAAATTGATATTTAAGTAGGCCGTACCGTCGATATTACGATTCAAATGTTCCTTTTTCTGTCGGTTCAATTTTGCAACAGGATTCGAATAATAGCTGTATTGAGATCCCATATATTTATTAAATTCATAATTAGGATCCTGCTTATCTGCATTTTTGGCATAAATCGGTGAAAACGGATCCGGTAACAATATTTCATTAATCGGAGTGTTCAAATCATGACTTTTGACATAGGCTGCACCTAAGGTCTGACCGATCGTTATCCATTTATTAAACTTATATTCGTTGTTCACACGCAATGTAATACGTTCATAATCCGATGTCATTACAATACCCTCTTGATTCAAATAACCTATGCTGAAATGGCTGGTCAATTTATCCGTACCGCCACTGACCGATAAGTTATAGCTGTGTTTAAACGCTGTTTGAGTGGTTTCATTCCACCAATCGGTATCATAGACATTTATATCCGTCGGTTCGCCATATTCGTCGACAGGGCCCAAGCCTTCTCCATCGAGATGGTAAAGTCGGGTAATATTTCTAGGCATCCGCATTCCGTCATTTTCATACGCCTCTTCCAAAAAGCCATACAACTGATCGCTATTCATCATATGCACTCGATTAATTGCATTTGACCAACCGAATGACGCATCAAACGTGATACTGGTTTTACCGGATTTACCTTTCTTCGTAGTAATTAAAATAACGCCATTGGCTCCACGAGAACCGTAAATGGCAGTGGCCGAAGCATCTTTCAATACCTCAATATTTTCAATATCGATAGGATTAATAGTATTCACACTGCTCTCTTCCATAGGTTGCCCGTCCACAACATACAACGGGGTTAAATCGGTTGAAATAGAACCATAACCACGAATACGAATCGTAGCTCCTGCCCCCGGAGTTCCGGAATTGGACGTGACATAAACTCCCGGAGCTTTACCTTGTAGAGACTGGGTAATATTCGTGTCGCCTGTTTTTACGATATCTTCTCCCTTTACAGAAGAGAGAGAACCGGTTAAATCGCTTTTTTTCTGTGTACCGTACCCGATAACTACAACATCATCTAAGATAACTTGATTTTCCGACATCGTAACCGACATCGTTTTACCATTCACGGTCACCACTTTGGTGTCATAACCGATATAACGAAATTCCAGACTTTGCCCGTCCTCTGCCTTTACAGAAAAACGTCCATCTGCATCGGTCATCGTTCCTATATTTGTTCCTTTGACAAAGACGCTCACTCCCACGAGTGGTTCTTGTCCTGAATTAAAAACACTACCGGAAACAATACCACTATTATTTTGACCCGATATTTCCAAAGGAGATATCGACAATATCAAAATAACAGATAAAAATTGCCATAATTTCATCATTCCTTGATTTTAAATTTATATGGGGATAAAGGCATCTTGAATTCTTTAATATCCCACACCCGAAAACAATATAATAACTTTAATATGCCAAATTCTTCAAGACTGTATCACCGACTTTACAAGCTACAAAACAGTATATCTGCCAGCCTCTCCAAGAAAATTCATCGACATTATCCTCTAATTTGCATGGTTTTAAAACATCGACTACAAGTAATGTCGAATATACAGATATTATCCAAACAAACAGTATCTATCACATAGTACCATTTATTCTCATTCCATAAAAATAAAATAGCCTATAACTCCCTCCAAGCCAAAAACTACCGCCGATTTTTATATTATCTTAAAGGAAAGGTGTACCAAAAAGAATTTTTTGGTACACCTTTCAAAATTCATCAATAGACTACAATTTTAGACGTAGTATCGCCGATCTTTACCAAATAAATACCCCGTTCGATATCTATTTGCAAAAACCCATTCAACGCATATTTCCCTATTTCCATTCCAGAAACCGAATATACACTCATTTCACCGGCTTCGCCTTCCACATAGAGCGCACCTTTACCACCCCAGACTTTCGATGTCGAAACGACATTGTCGGCTATGCCAGAAGATGTAGCGACATCGGAGATATAGATATTATCGAGGTATGTAGTTTCTGCTACCGCAACATTGTCGGTTCCGAATTTTTCATTCGGAGAGAAATAGAATTGCTTGAAAGTAGACCCAATATATTCTTCTAAATCGATCACTACTTCCTGCCAATTTTCCGATCCGGTAAATGGAATTTCTTGATTCTTATATGAACATGTACCACCCCAAGTTTCCATTCCGAATACAGAATTCTCATTTCTCAAAATACTGAAATGCAAATAACGACCGTCGGTCTCGGTAATCTCGGTCAATTGCTCTTCTTCGCCAGACAACAAACCGATGGCTACACCAAACCAATCGGCGTTGTCCCACCCCCAATTCGGGTCGGTTGGGTCTTGTACAATCTTCAACACCTTGTCGCTACCATTGACCGCATCTTTTTTAGGATTATCTACCACTTCGATCGTAGAAGATGCATTTTGGGAACCCGCCATATCGATGCTATAATTCTCGGTTTCAAAGTCGACAGAAAACTCGGTCGGCACAATCATTAAATAAGGAGGTTTGACATATTCATACGAGTCTCCGCCTTCATAAAAAATTTCTGTACGACGATAGCACGGAATCCAGTTAGCCACTTCTTCATTGGCAACCATCGTCACTTTAATCTCTTTTACTCCCTCAGGCAAAGCACCTTGATACCAAACATCGATCCAATAGTTATTTCCTAAAACTGCATCATAAGATTTTTCAACCTTCATGTCGGGGACCTCTTGATAATTCAGCTCATCGGTTGAATACTCGATTTTAATAAACTGGTCGAAATCCATACGATCATTGGGAACCAGCACATTGACTATGAATCCGGTTAAATTTTTATTTCCCCAAATGTCTCTATTAAATATAAATGCAGTAGGAGTAGAAGCCGATGACTTTTGTACATAACTACCATCTCCATAATAGGCATCCGCTGCATCATTGAACAAAGCACTACCACCTTCGATATAACAATCACGCTCCACATCGGCCTGTGTCATTTCATTCACATAGGTCTGCGCATTAACATTCACTGATGCTAATACCATTCCCACAGCAATTAAATTGAAAATTTTTTTCATGATAATTTATTTTTACGGGTTAATAATTTTTCTTAGAAAAACCACCAATACTCTAATAATGCAATTATAATCAAAGCAATACTGATGTATCTAAAATTTTTATACCAGGGAACTGTTTTCAATTCCCTCGTATCGTCTTGCCAAACGGATTTATTCCATGTATAAGTTTCGACATCGGTCTCCTTATTTCTATCGCACTTGCTCACGATAATATTCACAAGGACACTCAAAATCAACAAAATGGGAACCCACAACAAAAAGTGAAACGGTACGACGCCTCCGAATCCGAATTTATAAGTCATGATTAATGCCGACATAGCCAATCCCGACATTAAACCGGCAAATGCGCCGTTGCGAGTAGAACCTTTCCAAAACAGGCCGACTAAAAACGTCCCGACAATCGGAGGAGCCAGATAAGAAGAGAACTCTTGATAATAGGCGACTAACGATGCAAACTTACCGATCAACGGGGCCCATAATACAGCTACGACCAAAGCAATAAAAGAAGTCCACTGACCTACGCGCACCAAATGCCGGGGGCTGGATTCCGGCCTCCACGACTTATAAAAGTCCATTGTAAACAAAGTAGATACAGAGCTTAATGTCGCACTCAGAGTCGATGTCAGAGCAGAAACCATACAGGCAATCATCACACCAATCAAACCGACAGGCAACAACTTCAAAATCAATCGAGGATATACTTCATTCGTATCGATTCCATATTGTGCCCGCAATGTATTTCCATCTATAATTTCATTGGGCAACGTATCTCCCACACCGAACAAATCGATCATTCTGCCCACCATTCCCGGAGCTATGAAAATAAACAAAGTAAACACGTACAAAAAAGCCACGAATAAAAAGCCCAATCGACCCTCATTGACAGTTTTGGCCGACATAACTCGCTGTACTATGACTTGATTATTTCCCCAAAAATAAAATCCCAAAATAGGAATAGACAAAAAAATGGAAAACCAGGGAACCGTAGTATCCGAATTCGGACGAATCAAATTTAACCAAACTCCATCATGGAAATGTTCTACAAAATTTTCCCAGCCTCCGACCGAATTAAAACAAAATATCGACAGCAACACCGACCCTGCAATCAATATTATGGATTGTATCATATCGGCATTGATGGCAGAAGACAATCCCCCTATAATTGTATAAGTACCCGCCATCAAAGCCATTCCTATAATAATCCACATCATATCTATTTCGGGAAAAATAATTTTCAGAATCAAAGCCCCTGTATACAAAGCAGCTCCGGCATCCAAAAACACATTGCCGATAATAGTGATGAACGAAAAATACTTCCGCGAACGATTATCAAAACGCCTTCCCAAATACTCGGGTATCGTATATATACCCGATTTAATATAAAACGGAAGGAAGAATAACGACACAAAAATTATTACGAATATAGCTCCGACATTATAATTAAATACCGCAATACCACTTATAAAACCTTCGCCAGAGTGTCCCATAAGTGTCGAGCTGCTCACACTAGCGGCAAACAAAGAGGACCCAACAACAAACCAATTTTGAGATTTTCCAGCTAAAAAATACTCACTGGCATTTTCATTCTTCCTGTTTTTAAGAGCCCACCAAATGATTCCCACTACAAAAAGAAGTATGACAACTATATCGATATTTGATATATTCAGTTCCATGGGGTATCTTATTTTTTTCTGCTATTCGATTTCACGAAATCGATCAATTCTTTAAAATCACACGTAGCCAAGTTCACCCATTGATCAGAAGCACCATAATAGACATACAAAATATTATCCTTAACTACGGCCCCTGTCGGAAAAACTACCCCCCAACGATATAAACCCTGCGTCTCTTCATACGTTTCCGGTTCAAGAATAAAATCTTTTGTTCTATACAATACCCTTGTCGGATCATTCAAATCGAGAAGAGCGGCGCCAACGCGATAGGTAAAGTTCGCATCTACTCCATGATAAAGCAAAAACCACCCGTCGTTAGTTTTAATAGGAGGAGTATTCCCCCCGATTTTAACCTCCCAATCCTCTTCACCCTTCATCAATAATTTACTCTCGGTATTCCACATCATCAAATCGTCTGAACTCTTTATCCAGATAGAAGGATAATCTGTTCCATAATTACCGTTTGCATTCACATAATCTTTCGGGCGATGAAGCATCCAATATTTCCCGTTTATTTTCTCCGGGAACAAAATCACATCGCGATCGTCCAACGAAGGCTCTGTCAAACGCCCCACTTTCTTAAAATGGAGCATATCTCGCGATACGGCGAGCGCCGTATTACTGATATTCTCCCTCAAACACTTCGGAGCATTCGGATCATGTTCCGGCGCTTCCACCTGATCATAATCATTCTTCCAATATTGACTAGCAAAATACGGGCGAAAAGCATATGTTACGAAAAACTCACTCCCCATTTTCACGATGCGCGGATCCTCGTTTGAACCAGCATCAAACGAATCTTTACCCGGTGAAAAAACCGGCTCTTTCGAAACACGCTTAAAATGGATACCGTCCGTACTTTCTGCCTTGCCTATATATACAAGATGTTCTATATCATTTCCGGCCGCCCTATAAAGCATGTGAAAAACGCCATTATCATATATTACCCCCGGATTACACACAACTAAACTTTCCCAATAATTCTCAGGATTAGGCGACAATATCGGATTACCCTCGTATTTCTTTAATTTCATAATATTTTATATATTTATTTCATCGACAAAATTAAGCGAAATTCCACATCACACTTAATACATTTTAGTCAAATACCTATATTATATTGAATAATATTATGCAATTTTTTATCATAATACATCAAAATAC
>NZ_JAIJHU010000016.1:0-52380 GCF_022723415.1 Barnesiella sp.
CTCGACAAATTTGTCGAGAGTGCTTTGTTTTACTTATTATAGCCCAAGTGGGATATTATCCGAATTTGCTAATTTTTCGTAACCGTTCTTCATCTATAATTTGTATACGTCGGCCATCGACTGTTATGATTTTTTCGTTTGTAAAACTCGATAGGGTGCGTATGGCGTTAGATGTGGTCATGTTCGATAAGTTAGCTAAATCTTCACGAGCCATATAGATGTTGAGTGTAAGTCCATCTTCTTCGACACCGTAATTTTCTTTAAGTACCAATAAGGATTCGGCTAATCGTCCTCGAATATGTTTTTGTGTGAGATTGACTGTGCGGGCATCCGAAATGCCTAAATCGTTGGATAGTTCTTTAATGAAAAACCAAGCCAAGCCGTTATTTTTGCGAATATGTTCTTCTACTAACGGCATGGGCAAGAATCCCACAATAGAATTTTCAATGGCTGCTGCTGCCGTTACATAAGGTTCGCGAGAGAAATATGCCCGATAGCCGAAATATTGAACCGGTCGAATTAATCGAATAATTTGGCTCCTGCCCCCAACTCCGTCTTTGTAAATTTTTACTTTACCTTTTAATAAGCACATTAGTTGTGCGGGATCTTCTCCCTCACTGTAAATAATTTCATTCTTTTTGAAATTCTGAATTTTAAAGTTTTCGGCGATAATGCGTTTTTCTTCATTTTCAAGTAGAGCCCAAAAATCAGACATTTCTTGTTGTAGTATGGATTCTAATGTGCTTTTTTTAACCATTTGCCTTATAACTATGTTTTACAGCACAAAAATATATAAAAAATTGATACATTGTTCCTTAAAAGAGGAAAAACTATAATATTTAATAGTAAATCGGGATTTATATCAATAAAAAATAAGGAGCGAAAAAATCATTTACGCTCCTTATTTGTATAAAGCAAAAGTGTCCTTATAGACTGTTATTTATAAGATAGCGTTCGGCATCCATTGCCGCTTTACAACCCGATGCCGCCGCAGTGATAGCCTGTCTATACCGGGGATCTGCGACATCTCCGGCAGCGAATACACCTTCTATGTTAGTTTCGGTTGTGTGAGGTGCAGTAACTATATATCCGTTTTCATCGAGGGTAATGGAATGTTTGAATATATCTGTATTAGGTTTGTGTCCAATGGCAAGGAAAAATCCATCTATGGGTAAATCGTAACGCTCTTCATGCGCTGTGTCTTTGCCTTTAACCAAATGTACTCCTTCCACTCCGTTTTCTCCGAACAATCCTTCGGCCTGAGTTTCAAATAAGATTTCTATATTAGGATTTTCATTGACACGGCGTTGCATGATATTGGAGGCTCTTAGAAAGTTTTTTCTGACGATTAAGTAAACCTTAGAGGCTAAGTGGGAAAGGTATTCTGCTTCTTCGCAAGCCGTATCGCCTCCACCTACTACCGCGACTATTTTTTTTCGGTAGAAAAATCCATCGCAAGTAGCGCAGGCCGACACTCCCATACCTGCATATTTAACCTCATCTGGGAGTCCTAAATATTTGGCCGAAGCACCAGTAGAAATGATTAAGGCATCGGCTTCTATAATTTTTTCACCGTCTATGGTTATACGATATGGCTTTTGAGAAAAATCGACAGCTGTGGCAATCCCTCGGCGAATGTTTGCCCCGAATCGTTCGGCTTGTTTTTTCAAATCTTCCATCATATCGAATCCTGATATACCTTCGGGATATCCCGGGAAATTTTCTACATCGCTGGTCGTTGTTAGTTGTCCGCCCGGTTGCATGCCTTCATATAGAACCGGTGATAGGTTTGCTCGTGAAGCATAAATAGCTGCCGTATAACCGGCCGGTCCTGAGCCTATAATTAGACAACGTATGCGTTCGTTTTGTTCCATAATTTCTATTTATTTGTGTTATTAGCGTAAATCGATAAGTTCTGCTTTTGAATATTGCTTTTTGTTAAAAACAAATGTCGAGTCTGGAAAGTTTTGGTCGGTAGCATATTTTGATAGGTTGATTATGCTATATGTCCGATCGCTATAATAGAGCTTAAAAGAGCTTGGATTCCATGTAGTTGTGTTGATAATAATTATAATGTGGTCTATATTTGTTCCTTTCTTCTTTGGTGTAAGTTCTGCTATACTTTCTTTGGAACTTTTTGACTTTAATGTTTTGATGTAGAAGTCTTTTTTGTAGTTATTGATGAGTATGTAGGGATTGACTGTTGCGATTTCTTCGGTCGTTGGTTCGGTTAGGTTTACTTCCTCTGTTGCCTTTACGTATGTCCATTGTTGCAAACCATCGTACCATACAGTCATAGATGTTGTATTCCAGTAAAATTTGTTCCCAGATAGTTTTATAGTTCCGTTTTGTTTTTCTACGGGTTCGTTCAGTGCATTAAAAACGGTCAGTGTAAAAGTAGCCGATATACCGTTCGATTGTTGGAATTTACCAACGACTTTATCTAATGCCTGTGTACCGTTTTGTGCATGTAGAGGTTCCATGCTTAATAGTAGAAAAAGTACAGAGCAGCATAGTAGAATGCGATTTGTTTTCATTTCATTAATTCTAATTTGTTTTCGAGAGCCATAATATCCACAATCAGTACTTGTCGAGGTTTACCCCCTTCGCTTGGGCCTACGATACCGGCAGCTTCCAGTTGATCCATCAGTCGTCCCGCTCTATTGTATCCGATGGAGTAGCGTCTTTGTAAAGACGATGTGGAGGCCTGCCCTGAAACGACGATCATTTTAGCGGCTTCCTCGAATAGGGGGTCTCGGTTGATTACATCGTTTCCATTGCTCCCTGCGTCACTGTCGGGATTTTTATATTCTGGAAGTTCATATGGTTCGGGGTATCCTTGTTGTTTGCTGATATACTCACAAATTCGTTTTACTTCGGGAGTATCGATAAACGCACATTGAATACGTTTCAAATCACCTCCTTCGGTAAATAACATATCACCTCGTCCGATGAGCTGGTTTGCTCCGGGAGCATCGAGTATAGTCCGTGAATCGACCATTTGCATAACTCTGAAAGCGATACGTGCCGGGAAATTTGCCTTAATGTTACCGGTGATAACGGTCGTTGAAGGACGTTGTGTTGCTATGATCATGTGAATACCGACAGCTCTCGCTTTTTGTGCTATTCGAGCGATGGGCATTTCGACGTCTCTGCCTGCCATCATAATTAAATCAGCGAACTCATCGATAATCACCACGATATAGGGCATGAATTTGTGTCCGTTATTCGGATTCAGTTTTCTATGGATAAACTCTTCGTTATACTCTTTGATTGTTCTCACATTTGCTTTGGCGAGTAGGGCATATCGATTATCCATTTCGATACAGAGAGAATTTAAAGTGGCGATAACCTTGTCGCTGTCGGTAATTACGGACTTTTCTGCGTCGGGTAATTTAGCCATAAAATGTCTTTCTATAACCGAATAGATACTGAATTCGACCATTTTGGGATCGACTAATACGAATTTTAATTGAGCCGGGTGTTTTTTATAAAGTAAAGATGTGATAATGGCATTCAGCCCGACGGATTTTCCTTGTCCGGTAGCACCAGCCACCAATATGTGAGGCATTTTACAAAGATCTGCTATGCAGACTTCGTTCGTAATACTTTTTCCTAACGCAAGGGGAAGTTCATATTTACATTCTTGAAATTTTTTGGAAGCTAGAACAGAATACATAGAGACCATTTTAGGATCTTTGTTCGGTACTTCGATACCGACGGTTCCTTTGCCGGGAATAGGGGCTATAATGCGAATCCCTAACGCCGACAGGCTGAGGGCAATATCGTTTTCCAAACTTTTTATCCGGGCTATTCTTACTCCGGGTGCTGGTTTTATTTCATAAAGAGTAACGGTAGGACCCACAGTCGCCGTAATGGAACTGATTTCTATATTGTAATTTTTGAGGGTTTCGGTGATCAGTTTTTTGTTGGCAGACTGTTCTTCCATGTTGATCTCCACCTCGCTGTTTTCCCGTTTGTCCAGTAAATCGAATGTCGGTCTTTTATAATGCGAGAGGTCTTTCGTAGGATCATAATCTTCCATAGGAGCTTGTGTGGCTAATACTTCGGTCTCAGCCGTCTCGATGACAAAGTCGGGGTCACCGGTCTCGATGGTAACTCGTTTAGTCTCCTCTTCGATAGGAAGAATATTTTCTTGTATATCTTCGAGTGTAGGGATTTCTTCGGTAGGGTCATCGGGATATTCGGGCAATGTATTTACAATATCGTTTTCCGATGAGGGTATGTTTTCAGTGTTTTGGATTTCGTTAGATTCAGTTTCCCTATTGTCATTTTCGTTATCTGTTTCTGGATTATCCGTCCTGTTTTTTATTGCTTGGATCGCCTTCCCTGTGAGGTTGACGGACGATACTCGTCGAATATATTCGATGGTTTTATAACTTAGATGGACGAGCAATATGATAACGAGAGCTATAATGAACAGAGCCGTTCCCCATGGTCCTATCCATGCATTGAGCCATAAAGTCGCATAATACCCGTGATATCCCCCTAAATATAGGAAGGTGTTGTTATAACTGTGCATGAAAATGAATCCGAAAAAGAGAGACAAAACTATTATCGACAAGGCACAGCTAATCGTAAATCGTATCATTCGAGTATGGGCGACTTTCATGAATCGACGGCCTACGACATATAACCATAGAGAAACGATGAAAGCAGATATACCCATCCAACGATTTATCATGAGGTTGGATAAGTATGCCCCGAATGCACCCGTCCAATTTTGAATCTCGTTTCCAATGGAAGAAAGTTCTCCTACCGATAGATTCTCAACTTTACTTTGGTCGATGCTTCCTGTAAAAAAGAATGAGATGAAAGAGATAGTCAAATAGAGGGAGAATATGACTAAAATGACACCTAAAATGAAATTTACACGTTCATTTTTAAATATGTTTTTACGTATTTCTCTTTCATTCTGAGCTGTATCGTTTCCCTCTTCGGGTTGGGCTTGTTTTATTTTATTTTCTTCTAAGTCTGTTGTAGGCATATTATGAGAATACTTCGCTTTGGATTTTAGATTAGATACAAATGTACAAAAAATACTTATTCTCAACAATATTATGAGTTTTTCCAAAAGTAAGATGTGAATAAAATGAGGACTGTAAACAGTTCAAGCCGGCCGATGAGCATGATGATTGACAAAGTCCATTTTCCTAAATCGGGGATAAAAGCATAGTTACCTGCCGGACCGGTTGAACCGGCCCCGGGACCGATATTGCTGAGGCAGGAAAGTGTCGAACCGAATGATTCTTCCATAGACAACCCCAATGCCGATAGGATAATAGACCCTGCTATAAGTACCATGACATATACTAAGATAAATGCTAATATTTTGGATACTATTTCGTGAGATATGGCTTTCCCATTTACGCGTACAGGTAATATAGCATTGGGGTGTATGACTCTGTAAAGTTCATTTTTTGTATTTTTGGCGAGGACCACCAGCCTGTCTATTTTTGCTCCTCCACAAGTGGAGCCGGCACAAGCTCCGAAGAACATGAGTAGTAAAAATATAGTTGTAAAAAATGGGCCCCAAGCGACATAGTCATCTCCGGTGTATCCGGTTGACGTAACAATTGTTACAACCAAGAATAGCGATCTTCGAAAAGTATCTTCGAAGGATCCGTTTTGGTCGGTTATGTATAGTCCTGTAATGACTAATAAAGTGGCCCCTAATACAATTGCCGTGTACCATTTGGTTTCTTCATTGTGTAATAGTTTTTTGAAATCTCCGGTTACGGCTCTATACACCAAAGCAAAATTTATACCTGCGATAAATGTGAATATAGTCATGACATATTCTGTGTAAGAGGAGTTCCAAAAATTTATACCGGCTTGTTTGGTCGAAAATCCACCTGTTGCCATGACGCAAAATGCTTGACAGATAGCATCGAAAAGATTCATGGGACCCAACCACAATAGGAGACAGAGGATAATGGTGAGTATGATATATACACTCCATAATTTTTTTGCTGTTTCTCCGATTTTTGGTTTCAATTTTTCAGTTGTTATACCGGTTACTTCGGAATTAAATAAAAGTAATCCACCCTGATGGTTGAGCATGGGCAGTATGGCGATTGTTAACAAGATGATACCCATTCCTCCGATAAAATGCATGAAACTGCGCCAAAAGAGAATACCATGTGGAAGAACGTCTACGTTTTCTATAATGGAAGCTCCTGTCGTTGTTAGACCGGATACCGTTTCGAAAATAGCATCTGTAATACTCAAATGATTGGGCATTAAGCAAAATGGGAGCATCCCGAAAGCCGAGAAGAAAAGCCATATAGAAGTTACCAGTAAATAACTTTCACGCTTTCCTACGTCGTTACGGGAATTTCTAAAAATGTAGAATAATATACCACCTACGATTGCAGTTATTGATGCCGATTTAATAAAGGCCGGCGCATCTCCTTCTCCATAAATAAGAGCTACGACAAACGGAACGAGCATGAATATAGATTCCATGCATAGTAATATTCCGATGAATTTCAGTATGACATGAAAGTTAATTTTGGGCATGATATTCCTAATTGAAAAGCTTCTCTATTTTATGTAATGCTGTGTCGAGACAGAAAATAACGACGTGATCATTCGGTTGTATCCATGTGTTTCCGGTTACGACCATGCCGTGTCCATTACGAACCAATCCACCGATTGTTAAATCGGACGGGAGTTTTAGGTCTTTTACTGCGGCTTTGGTAATTTTAGAATTTTCTTTTGCGACCAATTCTACGACTTCGGCATCGGATAATGCGAGGCATTTAGCATTTGAGGAGTCTTCGTCGAGCAACAATTGGAAGATACGGCTGGCTGCTAGTAATTTTTTATTGATGATATTTCCTATATTTAGCCGTTCGGCAGTAGAGATGAACTGGATATTTTCGACTTCTGCAATAGTCTTTTTTACCCCTAATTCTTTGGCGGTTAAACAGGCTAATATATTTGTCTCGGAACTATCGGTTAATGCTATGAATGCATCCATGTCACGGATTCCTTCTTCTTTCAAAAGATCCACATTGCGTCCGTCTCCTTGAATAATGATTATATCGTTCATGTATTCGGCTAATTTATAACTCTTTTGCTTGTCGCATTCGATGAGTTTTATTGCCATATTATCAGGCGCGTAACTCGATATGCGTATAGCGATACGGCTGCCTCCCATGATCATTATTTTGTGAATTTCTGCTTCTGTTTCACCTGAGAGTTTTTGAATTTCTTGTATATGATTAGGAGTCGTGGTAAAGTATGCGATGTCTCCTATTTTTATTTCGTCGTTTCCTCTTGGAATAATAGTTTCATGTATACGTTTGATGGCCGCGATGTGAAATTGGCTTTCGGCTGTTGTGAGTTCATAGAGTTTTTTATTCAGAATTTTAGCGTTGTCGTGTAATTTTACACTTAGTACGATTAATTCTCCATTACAAAGTTCAAACCAGTTGCGTGTCCAAGTGTGTTTTAATGCGGTTATTACTTCTTCTGCGGCCAGTTTTTCGGGATATATCAGTTCATTTACTCCCAGATTTTCAAAGAAGGCTTTATTTTCAGGTAAAAGGTATTCGTAGTTGTCTACTCTTGCCAGAGTTTTTTTTGCGCCTAGTTTCGATGCCATTGTACATGCCATGATATTACGAGACTCGAAGGGCATGACAGCAATAAATAAATCGGCTTTATATACTTGGGCTTGTTTTAATGTTTGGAATGCAGTAGGGTTCCCGATGACAGTCATTAAATTATAATTGGCATCGAGTTCTCGTAGTTTCTCTTCATCATTGTCGATTAGAATAATATCCTGTTCTTCTCGGGATAACAGTTTTGCTAAATGTGTTCCAACCTCTCCGGCTCCAGCAATGATTATTTTCATAATTATTAGTTCTCTTTTATTTCTATGATTTACCAATTACCAATAATTACCGAGTGAATATTTTCTTCATCTATACCACATAGTTGGTGTAGTTCTTTAACTGTCCCCTGTGCTATGAATTTATCGGGGATTCCTATTCGTTTTATATGGGGTGTATATCCATTGTCGGACATGAATTCTAATACAGCACTTCCGAAGCCTCCTGTTATGCATCCATCTTCTACGGTTATGATTCGTTTGTATTTTTGGGCTACTTCGTGAAGAATTTCTTCGTCAATGGGTTTGACAAAAATCATATCGTAGAGAGCTGCTTTTACACCTGTCTTTCGGGCCCGCTCTACGGCTTGTCGTGCCGCGACACCCGCAGTCCCGATACTCAGTACGGCTATCTCATTTCCGTCATAGAGCTTGCGACCTTTCCCGATAGGAATTTCGTGCATAGGGCATTCCCAATCGACATGACTTCCGCAACCGCGAGGATAGCGAATGGCAAACGGCCCGCGGTCGGATAGTTGTGCTGTGTACATGAGATGTCGCAGATAATGTTCGTCCATAGGTGCAGCAATAGTCATATTGGGTATGCAACGCAAATAGCACATATCGAATGCACCGTGATGGGTAACCCCGTCTTCTCCCACGAGTCCAGCGCGGTCGATACAAAATGTTACCGGTAAGTTTTGTATGGCGACATCGTGAATGACTTCGTCGAATCCTCTTTGGAGAAAAGTCGAATAGATACTGCAAAATGGTTGTAATCCTTCTTTGGCCAAACCAGCGGCAAAGGTGACGGCATGTTCTTCGGAGATACCGACATCAAAAGACCTTTCGGGAAATTTCTCCATCATGAAACATGTAGAACTTCCCGTTGGCATTGCAGGTGTGATAACTGTTATTTTATCGTTTTTTTTAGCCAATTCGACAAGCGTGAGTCCGAATACATCTTGAAATTTGGGAGGTTTTTGCTCTTCTGTTACGGTAATTCTATCGCCCGTTTCTGGATTAAAACAGCCCGGAGCGTGCCAAATAGTCGGTTCTTTTTCGGCCGGAGCATATCCTTTCCCTTTGATCGTACGTAGGTGAAGTATTTTCGGACCGGTCATATCTTTTATATCGTTGAGTTTATTGACGATATTAACCACATTGTGCCCGTCTATGGGACCGAAATATCGTATATTTAAACCTTCGAAAATGTTTTGTTGCTTGGTTAGCAAAGCTTTTAGGCTATTGTTGAAACGTAAAATGGCCCCCCTGTGTTCATCGTCTATCAGATTTAGCTTACGTAGGGTACGATAAGCATCGTATCTGAGTTTATTATAGCTTTTCGATGTAGTGATGTTTACTAGATATTCGTTTAGCCCTCCGACATTATGGTCGATTGCCATATCGTTGTCGTTCAGTATGATGAGCAAGTTATTGGGACTGATGGATGCGTTATTCAATCCTTCGAAAGCTAATCCTCCGGCAATGGAGGCATCTCCGATGACAGCAATGACTTTTCTTTCTTTTTGTTCGTGTTTCAGTTGTGTAGCAATGGCCATGCCTAATGCTGCTGATATAGAATTAGATGCATGTCCGGCAATGAAAGCGTCGTATTCGCTTTCGGCTGGGTTTGGAAATCCACTCAATCCGTTGAGTTTACGACAAGTATAAAACCTGTCTCGTCTTTCAGTTAAAATCTTATGCCCGTAGGCTTGATGTCCCACGTCCCAAACTATGCGGTCGTATGGAGTGTCGAATACATAGTGTAAGGCCACGGTCAATTCCACGGCCCCCATGCTAGACCCAAAATGTCCCGGATTATGGGCGAGAGTATTGATAATGAAATGCCTGATTTCGTCACACACTTGGGGTAGCTCGCTAACCTGTAATCTTCGTAAATCGGCGGGTGTGTTTATTTGTTTCAGTAGTTCTGTATTGTCGGGGTTCATTTTTAGTCTCTTTTACGTAAATACAATGGTACTATTTACCTTTACTCTCTTGCTTCCATCGTTTGTAGAGTGGAACGAATACAATGATTCCCGAAGCAATGATAGCGAACAGAGCTTGCCCGTCGATGCCTCTTCCCCTAATTAGAAGAACGCATAAGAATGCCCATAATAAGGCTATGCATGAAATACGGAACGTATTATATTTTCTCATGTTAATCCATAGGTTTGTTAGTGCGCTTATATATACGCCTAAGTTAACCTACAAATATAAATATTCTTTTGCAATCCATGAAAATATTGTATCAATTTCATTTTATAAAGTTAGTAAGGCAGGGCGTGCGTGAAATGAAAAAGGCTTGTGTTAAGCAAGCCTTTTTCATGATTTTGAGCTATTCTATGTTTTTTCTCACTTGGGTGAGGTATTCTTTCATTTTTATGGAATCTTTACGCTCGATAATATCGAGGAGAGACGATAACTGCTTCTGTATTCCCCGCACTTGGTCGGGAGTATTGGGATTGAAAAGAATTTCGGTTAGCAGGTAGTCGTCTTCCGAAAGTAGCCCTCTTGCTATGTCCATGTGTTTTTTGAATGTCGTGCCGGGAGCCTCTTGATGTTTCATAATCGAGGCGAACACCAACGTCGAAGTGAATGGAACCGAGAGCGAATAAGCTATGGTTTCGTCATGCTCTTTAAAACTGTATTCGAATATATTCAATCTCAGGCGCTGGTAAATATCTTTGAAAAAGATTTTGCCCATGTGGTCGCCTTCGGTAATGATGATTGTATTTTGTGTACTTAGGTCGCTCAAATTAGCGAATGTTGGTCCGAACATAGGGTGTGTCGATACGAATGGGTGTCGGGCTTGGGCATAAAATTCGGGTAATCCGGTCTTGACCGAAGCAATATCCGATAGGATTGTGTGAGCCGGTAAATAGGGAAGAACGGTTTGAAACGCTTCTATCGTATATTTTACGGTTGCCGCATTGATGACTAAGTCGGGCGTAAAATCTTGTATTTCTTCTGGCCGGGTCATTCGCAAAGTATTGAATGCGAATCTCAGTCGATAAGGGTCTATGTCGTATAGGGCGATTTCATGGTCGAAACTGAGTACATCGGCAAAGAAAGAGCCCATTTTTCCGGCTCCGAGAATTACTATTTTCATTGTTTTTATTTATTAATAATATCCATTTGTTGATGTACCGATTCTTCGTGAATGGCTTGCATCACTTCTTTCATGAATTCTCCGCTCATTCCCAACTCAACGGCTTGTGCCATGCGTTTTTGTAGGATTTCGTCATAGCGGTTAGTTTGCAGCACGGGCATACTGTGCTCTTTTTTATATTGCCCGATTTCTCTGGATATGCGCATGCGTTTGGCTAACAGTTCGAGCAGTTGATTGTCGAGGTTGTCTATTTGGTGACGTAGTTCCGATAGGTTTTCTGTCGTCTGTGTGGTCTCTCGTATTACCAACATGTTGAGTATATAGTCCAGAGCGTCGGGGGTCACTTGCTGATTTTTATCGCTCCATGCACAATCGGGGTCGCAATGGGATTCAACGATTAGTCCGTCGAATCCCAGATCCATCGCTTGTTGGCTCAATGGTGCTACAAGTTCGCGTTTACCGCCGATGTGGCTAGGGTCGCAAAAAATAGGAAGATTGGGGAGACGGCGACGTAGTTCGATGGGAATGTGCCATTGAGGCATATTGCGGTACAACTGTTTGTCGTAGCTGCTAAAACCCCGGTGTATGACTGCCAGTCGGTGGAGACCAGCGTTATAAATGCGTTCGACGGCTCCTATCCATAGTTCTAGGTCGGGATTTACCGGATTCTTGATGAGTACCGGAATGTCTACACCTTTCAGTGCGTTGGCTATTTCTTGAACCGCAAAGGGATTGGCGGTCGTGCGTGCTCCGATCCATAAAATGTCGATACCATGTTTTAATGCTTCGAATACGTGCCGTTCAGTGGCAACCTCTGTTGCCGTGTACATACCGGTTTCTTCTTTGACGTGTTTTAACCAAGCAAGGCCTTCTACGCCTATACCTTCGAATCCGCCCGGTTTGGTACGAGGCTTCCATATACCTGCACGAAATATTTTAATGCCGCGCTCGGCGAGGCTTTTCGCTGTGGTCATTACTTGCTCTTCGGTTTCGGCGCTACATGGGCCGGCTATGATAATAGGGCGTTTAGAGTCTATTCCGGGAAGTAAAATTGATTGTAAATCTTCCATAATGGTATTGTTATTTATTTGATTTGATTTTTTCTATACGGTGTAACGCTTCTTGCATCTTTTTTTCGGGGGCGCAAAGCGAAATGCGAATATATCTGTTCCCTCGACTTCCGAAAATGAATCCCGGGGTAATGAAGACGTGCGCGTTGTATAATATTTCGTCGGCTAACGATTCGGCATCTGTTGCACTATCGGGAATTTTTCCCCATACGAACAATCCTGCTTGTGACGGATCATAACTGCAACCGAGAGCTTTCATGATTTTTTCTGCGATATCACGTCGGTTACGGTACACTTCGTTTAATTGGTCATACCATTCTTGACTGCATGACAATGCTTTTGTCGCAGCCATTTGTAGCGGACGGAACATTCCTGAATCGATATTACTTTTCACTTTCAAAATCCATTCGATAAATTGAGGGTTGGAAGCAAGCATACCGATTCGCCAACCGGACATATTGTGAGATTTGCTTAAAGAATTCATTTCGATACAAATGTCCTTAGACCCGGGGACAGCTAGTATACTCATCGGATTGTCGTTGAGAATGAAACTGTACGGGTTGTCGTTCACGATGATTATGTTGTGACGCTTCCCGAAATCCACCAGCTTGGTAAACAATTCCATAGATGCTTTGGCTCCCGTAGGCATATTGGGATAGTTGACCCACATTAACTTTATACGATCGAGCGGTAACGATTCTAATTGCTTGAAGTCGGGTTGCCAATGGTTATTTTCGTCGAGGTCGTAGGTGAAAATTTCGGCTTCGGCCAGTCGGCTGACGGAACTGTATGTGGGGTATCCCGGATTGGGAACCAATACCCCGTCTCCGGCATTGAGAAATGCCAGACTGATGTGCAATATACCCTCTTTGGACCCTATAAGGGGTTGTATTTCTTTTTGAGGATCGAGTGTTACATTGTACCATCTGTTATACCAATCGGCGAAGGCTCGGCGTAGTTCGGGTAGGCCTATGTAAGGTTGGTATCCGTGAACATCAGATTTCCGGCTCTCCGTACACAGGGTTTCAATCGTTTCGGGGTGGGGAGGCCTGTCAGGCCCGCCTATGCCCAGACTGATAATATCCAAACCGCGGGCATTTAGTTCGGCTATTTCTTTCAACTTTTTTGAGAAGTAGTATTCGCTTATGTTATTTACCCGATTAGCGGGTCTGATATTAAAGGGGTTGATTGAATTCTGCATATTCTCCAAGTATTTTAAAGTCTTTTGTTAGAGGTCTTATTGCTTCGAGGGATTGTTTGTATCGAGTGAAATTATCAAATGTAAGGTCTATATAAAATCGGTATTCCCATTCTTTCCCGATAATGGGCATGGACTGTATTTTGGACAAATTGATGTCATAGAAAGAAAGTATGGTGAGTACTTTTGATAAACTGCCTTGTGTATGTGGCAAACTGAAAACAAGTGAAGCTTTGTTTATGCGTTTGCCTGCTATTAAAATTTCACGGTGAGAAGGATCGGCAAGAATTAGAAAACGAGTGAAATTTCGTTTATTGGTTTCGATACCTTCTGCCAAGATATTCATGTTATAGATTTCGGCAGCCAGTTTACCGCAAATGGCAGCATGTCCCGAAAGATGACGGTGTGAAATTTCTTGGGCACTACCGGCCGTATCGTCTTTTTCTACGACTTTCATTTTAGGGTGAGCTTGTAAAAAATCACCGCATTGCATTAATGCCATGGGGTGAGAGTTCACTTCGAGGAGATCGTCCATAGTTTCTCCCGGTAGTGCGGCCAGTACGTGAGAAATACGTAATTTATATTCTCCTATGATACTTAATTCACTTTTTCGTAATAGTTCGTGATTCTGTAAAATGCTGCCTGCAATGGTGTTTTCAATGGCAATGATACCCAATAAAGAACGGTCGTTATTCATGCGGTCGAACATTTCGGGAAATGTCGAGCAGGGAACCGTTTCTATTTCTTCTTCCCCGAAATAAGATCGGGCGGCGGCCTCGTGGTAGCAACCGGCTATGCCTTGTATGGTGACTTTTTTATTCATAAGCAAGATAAATAAAAAATCCCGTTCGTATTGAACGGGATTTTATCATAAGTTTCTTAATTGTTTTCTATTTCTTTTTTTTGCATAAAACCCCGTTTCTATTTTTCTCCAAAATAAAAATAAAAGTAAAAGTAATATGCAAAATCAAAATTCTTCATTGCCTGTCAAATATGAGTTTGATGTTGCAAATGTAATGAAATCATTTTTGAATCCAAACAAATAGTTATATATTTTTGAATAAAACGAGATTTTTTTTATCGCATCGTTTTGTATATGGTATTTGAAACTTGCTTTGTATGTGACGAATAGGAGAAAATTTTGCATAACGGCGATGTCTACGGATTTTTTCGCTATCTTTGTCGTGAATGTAAAGGTAAGTTGAGCCGGGCATGACTAAATAAATTGGTTTCCATCTTCGGTTATACTATCTTTGAAGTACAAATAATTATGTATTTATGGAAACTTCGGAATTAACACTTTTTTCTGCAATGTGTGAGTCTTTTTGTACGGCAGTGGAGAAGGCTCGTGCAGAGGCGATGTCCTTGACCGATATGTATGTGCAGGTGAAATACGACGAACAGTTGTTTTCGGTATTTGATGATACTGAAAGTATATTGGTGCAATCGGTAATTGATGGATTGGACGAGTGGCGAGATTCCAGTGGAGAACGTTCGGATGCTGCGATAATTGCTTTTCTGAGGAAGGTGTTGAGTCATGAAGATGTGAATCATGCTTTGCATTCGCTGGATATTATACCTCCCTTTTCTGTCGTGTTGGTAGATAATGAGATGGAGCCCGTTGCCGATTTGATTACATTGGACGATGAGAATATCTATTTGCACGATGATTTTTGGGAAAAAATGGATAAAGAGCTTGACGATTTTTTTGAACAATTGATGTCCGATACGAAGTAAGGTTGGGTATTGGAGTTCAAAGGAGGCTGCTCTTGCGGAGTGGAAAGTCTTTTCACGATATAGGTAGAAAGAAAAAAATTAATAATAATTTGATTATCGAAAGATAAGCACTAATTTTGCGCTCTCAAATTTGCACGCTTTTTGTGGAAAGTTGAGAATAAATTTGTGAGTCTAATTTAATAAAATCATAAGAATGAACGTTTCGCATCAAAACACTGACAACCTGAATGCCGTGATTTCGATTGAAATTTCAAAGGCTGACTATCAGGAAAAAGTAGACAAATCTCTTCGTGCTTATGGGCAAAAAGCGAATATTCCCGGATTCAGAAAAGGGAAAGTTCCTTTTAGTATGCTCATGAAGATGTTTGGAAAATCGGTTCGAGTTGAAGAAATTAATCGTTTGGTTTCCGAGTCTCTGTACAATTATATTCGTGATAATAAGCTCAATATCTTGGGCGAGCCGATGACCGCAGAAGATATGACTGTCGATTTGGATACACAAGACGATTTCACGTTCCGTTTTGATGTGGCATTAGCCCCCGAATTGAATGTAAAGGTCGATAAAAAAATAAAAGTACCTTACTATACGATTACTGTCGATGATGACATGGTAAAACGTCAGAATGAATCCTTTTTGTCACGTTTCGGTAAACAGATTTCGGTAGATGAGTCTACCGATGAAAGAGACCTTATCAAAGGTTCGATGGTAGAAATGGTAAAAAAAGGGACTCCGGTAGAAGGGGGAATTACGGTCGAAAGTACCATCGTTTCTCCTGCATATTTCAAGAATGACAAGGAAAAAGCTAAATTTGCCGGTGTGAAGAAAGGTGACAAAGTGATGTTCAATCCTTCGAAAAGTTGTGATGCTTCGGTCGCAGAACTGGCCTCTATGTTGAATATCGATAAGGAAAAAGCTGCCAATGTGACATCGAATTTCGAGATGACAGTGACAGATATCACACATTTGCAACCTGCCGAATTGAATCAAGAATTATTTGACAATGTATTCGGTAAAGATGTTGTAAAAACAGAAGAGGAATATTTTGCTAAACTTCGTGAAATGATAGCGCATCAATTGGTTCCTGAAAGCGATTATAAATTTTCGATTGATGCACGTGCTGCGATAGAAAAGGCAGTAGGTGAATTTGATTTGCCCGATGCATTTTTGAAACGTTGGTTGTTGGCTACCGATAAAAATCGTAAAGCTGAAAATATCGATGAGGATTTTGCGAAGATGGTTCCCGATTTGAAATGGCAGTTGATTAAAGAACAAATCGTAAAACAATTCGATATTCATGTCGATGATGCCGATTTGTTGGCTTTGGCAAAACGGGTAGCGGCAAGTCAGTTCGCACAATATGGTATGACAGGTGTTCCCGATGATGTTCTCGAACGTTATGCTAGGGAAATGTTATCGAGCAAAGAGTCTCGTTCGCGTCTTATTGACCAAGCTACGGAGCAGAAGATTCAAACTGCCATTAAGGAGTCTGTAACGCTTACGGACAAAGAAGTGACGATGGATAAATTCCAGAAAATGTTTGAAGTTGCCGAGTAATAAAATCGATATAATTATCGATAGCCCCGAGACGTAATGGCTTCGGGGCTTTTCATTGTTTGAAATCTTCCAATATAGTTAATTGATGCTTGTAGTTCGGTTGATGTATTATTTTTTGTGAAGATATTGGCAAAAAAGACCGGGCAGCAGAATTTTATTTGGGGTATAATTGTTTTTATTTATATCTTTGACTAAAAATAGGGATTAAAAAACAATCTAAAAACGATATAATTATGACTAATGATTTTAGAAAATATGCGGTAAAACATTTGGGTATGAATGGACTTGCCCTTGATCAATATGCGCAGTTTACCAGTAGCTATCTTTCCCCTTCTATTATGGAGGAGCGCCAACTGAATGTAACCCAGATGGACGTGTTTTCGCGTTTAATGATGGACCGTATAATCTTTTTGGGAACTCCTATCGATGATTATACATCGAATGTTATAGAAGCACAGTTGCTTTATCTCGATTCTGCCGACCCGGGTAAAGATATATCTATTTATTTCAATACTCCCGGAGGGTCGGTATATGCCGGGTTGGGTATCTACGATACCATGCAGTTCATAAGCAGTGATATTTCTACGATCTGTACAGGTATGGCCGCCTCGATGGGCGCTGTATTGTTGGTTGCAGGGACAAAGGGAAAACGTTTTGCTTTGAAACATTCCCGGGTTATGATACATCAACCGATGGGAGGCGCACAAGGTCAGGCTTCGGATATAGAGATTACGGCAAGGGAGATACAGAAACTTAAAAAAGAACTCTATACCATTATAGCCGATCATTCGGGAAACTCGTATGAGCGTGTGGAGAAAGATTCCGATCGTGATTATTGGATGACTGCTCTTGAAGCCAAAGAATACGGTATGATTGACGACGTATTGGTAAAATCTATGAAATAATATTCTAGGAATGGCTAAGGGCGAAAAGTGTAGTTTTTGCGGAAGAGGAGAAAATGAGGTAAGATTATTAATGCCGGGGCGGGACGGTTGTATTTGCGACGAGTGTGCCGAGCAAGCCTATCTCCTTTCCGAAGAATATTTGCATAAAAAGAAAAAAGCGAGTTCCAAATGGACCGTATCCCGAGAGGATTTACCTAAACCGGAAGAGATAAAAACATTTCTCGATCAGTATGTTATCGGGCAGGACGATGCCAAGCGTTATTTGTCGGTTTCGGTCTATAACCATTATAAACGTGTTTTGCAGGTAGCCGATAATGATGATGTTGAGATTGAGAAATCGAATATTATTATGGTCGGCCCTACCGGAACCGGAAAGACCTTATTGGCGAAGACGATTGCTCGTTTATTGAAAGTTCCGTTTACGATTGTCGATGCTACTGTCTTGACCGAGGCCGGTTATGTGGGTGAGGATATCGAAAGCATTTTGACCCGTTTGCTGCAAGTTGCCGATTATGATGTCGAGGCGGCTGAGCGAGGTATTGTGTTTATCGACGAGATCGACAAAATTGCTCGTAAAAGCGATAATCCTTCGATTACCCGTGATGTCAGCGGTGAGGGCGTACAGCAAGGTTTGTTGAAATTATTGGAGGGTTCTATCGTAAATGTTCCGCCGCAAGGCGGGCGTAAACACCCCGAGCAGAAAATGATACCAGTGAATACAAAGAATATTTTGTATATTTGTGGCGGGGCTTTTGACGGAATAGAACGTAAAATCGCCATGAGGTTGAACACCCATGTCGTAGGTTATAATGGAGGTGGTAGCAATGGTCGTATAGATCGGGAAAATCTGTTACAGTATATTGCGCCCCAAGATTTGAAATCGTTTGGTCTTATTCCTGAAATTATAGGACGATTGCCCATTTTAACCTATTTGCAACCTTTGGACAAGGCCGCGCTACGGAGAATTCTGGTAGAGCCTAAGAATTCGATTATCAAACAATATATCAAACTTTTCGAAATGGACGGAGTGAAACTTTCGTTTGATGAGGATATGCTTGATTATGTTGTCGAAAAGGCCGTAGAGTTCAAGTTGGGAGCCCGAGGATTGCGCTCTATTGTCGAAACGATTATGATGGATGCTATGTATGAAACGCCTTCTTCGACAAAAAAGAAATTGCATATAACACGTAGCTATGCAGAAAAGAAGTTAGAAAAAGCAAAACTATTGGCAGTATAAGAAAAAACAGCAAGAAAAAATTTGGTAATTAAGAGGAGTTGTTTATAAATTTGTTTGACCGATAAAGGTCGGCGAATATACATAACGAGAAAGAGAGTAACCGTATGGCAAAAGAAGTAAATTTGACTGAGGAACTGAAAAGGAATTTCGGATTCGATACATTTAAGGGAAATCAGGAAGCGATTATCAGAAATTTGCTTGCCGGGAATGATACATTTGTATTGATGCCTACCGGAGGAGGGAAGTCGCTTTGTTATCAATTGCCGTCGTTGATTCTTGACGGTACTGCGATAGTTATTTCGCCTTTGATTGCATTGATGAAGAATCAGGTCGATGCTATGCGGAATTTCAGTGCCGAAGATGGTGTCGCTCATTTCATAAACTCCTCTTTGAACAAAACTGCGATAGACCAAGTAAAAACCGATATTTTATCGGGGAAAACCAAATTGTTATATGTTGCTCCTGAATCCTTGACGAAGGAAGAAAACATTGATTTTCTTAAACAGGTGAATGTGTCGTTTTATGCGGTAGATGAAGCCCATTGTATTTCGGAATGGGGACATGATTTCCGTCCTGAATATCGACGTATCCGACCTATTATTAATGAGATTGGCGTACGTCCTGTAATAGCTCTTACCGCGACTGCGACTCCGAAAGTCCAGCATGATATACAGAAGAATCTGGGCATGTTGGAAGCTACTGTATTTAAGTCGTCGTTTAATCGTCCTAATCTTTATTATGAGGTTCGCCCGAAAACAGCGAATATCGATAAAGACATTATTAAATATATAAAATCGCAGGAGGGTAAATCGGGTATAATCTATTGTTTGAGTCGAAAGAAAGTAGAAGAACTGGCAGAATTGTTACAGGTAAACGGAATTCGTGCGCTGCCATATCATGCCGGAATGGACTCTGCGACTAGGACTCAGAATCAAGATGCATTCTTGTTGGAGAAAATAGATGTTATCGTTGCCACGATAGCCTTTGGTATGGGGATTGATAAGCCCGATGTCAGGTATGTCATACATTACGATATACCCAAAAGTCTGGAAGGCTATTATCAAGAGACGGGACGAGCCGGTCGAGATGGAGGAGAAGGTCAGTGTATAACTTTTTATATCAATAAAGATTTACAGAAACTCGAAAAATTCATGCAGGGAAAACCCATTGCCGAGCAAGAGATTGGTAAACAGCTTTTGTTAGAAACTGCTGCTTATGCCGAATCTTCTCTTTGTCGTCGCAAGATTTTACTGCATTATTTTGGAGAAGAGTATGAGGAAGATAATTGTGGAAATTGTGATAATTGCCTAAATCCTAAAAAGCAAGTGGAAGCAAAAGATCAACTTTGTGCGGTTCTTGAAACTATTATTGCACTGAAAGAAAAATTTAAAGCCGAATATGTGATAGATGTCTTGTTAGGTAAAGAAACGAGCCAAATACTTTCGTATCAACATGAAGATTTAGAGGTGTTTGGAAGCGGACAGGGTGAAGATGAGCGCACGTGGAACGCCGTCATTCGACAAGCATTGATAGCCGGCTACATAGGTAAAGATATTGAGAATTATGGACTATTGAAGGTAACGAAGGCTGGGCATGCGTTTTTGAAGAATCCGGTTTCGTTTAAGATTGTCAAAGATGTCGATTTTGACGAGGTGGAGGAAGAAGTGCCCATGAAAGGTGGAGCTTCTTGTGCGGTCGATCCCGAGTTATATTCTATTTTGAAAGATTTGCGAAAGAAAATCGCTAAACGATTGGAACTTCCTCCGTATGTGATTTTTCAAGACCCTTCATTAGAAGCTATGGCGACAACCTATCCGATTACAATTGAGGAGTTACAAAATATTCCGGGGGTAGGAGCAGGTAAAGCGAAACGTTACGGAGAAGAATTCGTTAAAGTCATCAAAGCTCATGTGGAAGAAAATGAAATTGAGCGTCCCGAAGATTTAAGGGTGCGTACGGTTGCCAATAAGTCGAAATTGAAAGTATCCATTATTCAGGCCATCGACAGGAAAATTGCACTTGATGAATTGGCCGAGTCGAAGGGCCTTGAATTTGGAGAGTTGCTCGACGAGATAGAGGCGATTGTTTATTCGGGAACGAAAATCAATATCGACTATTTCCTGCACGAGATTATGGATGACGAGCATATCGACGATATTTTTGACTACTTCAAGGAGAGTGAAAGCGATAGTCTCGAAGATGCCATTGAGGAGTTTGGTATGGAGTATAGCGAAGAAGAAATTCGTTTGATACGTATCAAGTTCCTTTCAGAGATGGGAAATTAAAAGCCGAGAAATAATAGTGAAAAAGCGACATTCCGATAATCGGTTGTCGCTTTTTTATTTTAGCTTTTGGGGTGATAAATAATTTAAAAATCTTCATGTATAGATAATAGCTTGCCGAAAAATAATTATCTTTGCATGCAATAAAATTCTAATGAACCCCATTATGTCATTTGTTGCAGAAAAAGTGGTGATGGACGGATTAACTTTTGACGATGTTTTGTTAATCCCCGCTTACTCCGAAGTCCTTCCTCGTAATGTCGAGTTGTCGACGCAGTTTTCACGCAATATCCGATTAAATATTCCATTAGTTTCGGCAGCCATGGATACGGTAACCGAGGCGCAATTGGCTATTGCTATCGCTCGTGAAGGAGGAATTGGAGTCATTCATAAAAATATGAGTATCGAGGCTCAGGCCCGTCAAGTTCATGCTGTTAAACGAGCTGAGAATGGAATGATTTATGACCCTGTGACAATCAAGTGTGGGTCGACGGTGCGCGAAGCGTTGTCTATGATGAGTGAATACCATATAGGAGGGATTCCCGTAGTGGACGATAAAAATCTTTTGGTGGGTATTGTAACGAATCGGGACTTGCGTTTTGAACGCGATTTGGAAAGATTGGTAGACGAGGTAATGACCAAAGACAATTTAGTGACGACTTCACAATCCACCGATTTGCAACAGGCTGCGGATATTCTTCAAAGGCACAAGATAGAGAAGCTCCCGGTTGTCGATAAAGACGGCCATTTGGTAGGGTTGGTTACTTATAAGGATATAACGAAAGCCAAAGATAAACCGTTTGCTTGTAAAGATAAATTAGGTCGGCTGCGTGTGGCTGCGGGGGTCGGTGTTACGGCCGATTCGATGACTCGTGTGGATGCGTTGGTAGAAGCCGGAGTCGATGCTATCGTTATAGATACGGCGCATGGACATTCTAAGGGCGTAATCGGTGTATTGAAAGATATAAAAGCAAAATATCCAGATATCGATGTCGTTGTGGGAAATATTGCGACGGGTGAAGCCGCTAAATTTTTGGTGGAAGCCGGAGCCGACGGAGTGAAAGTAGGTATAGGCCCCGGTTCCATTTGTACGACCCGGGTGATTGCCGGTGTCGGGGTTCCTCAATTATCTGCCGTTTATGACGTGGCGAAAGCATTGAAAGGAACAGGCGTGCCATTGATTGCCGATGGTGGAATTCGTTATTCGGGTGATATTGTAAAAGCATTGGCTGCTGGGGCTTACTCGGTTATGTTGGGCGGTATGCTAGCTGGTGTTGAAGAATCGCCGGGAGAAACGATCATATTCAATGGACGTAAGTATAAGTCATATCGGGGTATGGGATCTCTCGAAGCGATGGAGAAAGGTTCGAAAGACCGTTATTTCCAAGCTAATGAGACTGATACTAAAAAATTGGTTCCCGAGGGAATTGCGGCTCGTGTTCCCTTTAAAGGATCTTTATATGAAGTAGTTTATCAGATGGTCGGCGGTTTGCGTGCCGGAATGGGATATTGTGGAGCTAAGGATATAGAGGCTTTACATGATGCTAAGTTTACTCGTATTACCAATGCTGGTGTAGCCGAAAGCCACCCTCATGATGTGTCGATAACCAGCGAGGCTCCGAATTATAGTAGAGGATAACTTTTCCGATAAGGAAGGTGGATTTTTATTTTTGGGAAGAATACACTATTTTAGTGATTACGATATAATTTTCTTATATTTGAAGCGTTAAAATAGTGTATTATTTTTGTTGATAACTCGGGACTATCAAGTCTCAATAAAATGTAGTGCATAACACAATGAAAAACAAATGGCTCTTAGCGGCTTTGCTTGCCGGAAATTCTTGGTTTGGAGGGGGGGCTACCGATGTCGACCCTGTTATTATGAGAGTGAATAATAAAGATATTCACAAATCGGAATTTGAGTATATCTATAATAAGAACAGCCAGCAACAAATCGATCATAAATCTCTCGATGAATACGTTACACTATTTAAGAACTACAAGTTGAAAGTCGCCGAGGCCGAAGCTATGGGGATTGATACGACTTCGGCATTTAAAAATGAATTGGCGGGGTATAGAGAAGAGTTGGCTAAACCCTATTTGATCGATGCTTCTGTTGATGACCGTTTGGCACATGAGGCTTATGACCGAATGAAAGAAGATGTGGAGGTAAGCCATATTCTCATAGGATTGAATGCTCGGACTCCTGAGGACCGAGCCGAGGCAAAGAAAAAAGCCGAATCGGTATTGGCTGAAATCAAGGCGGGTGAAGACTTTGGAATGTTGGCAGAGAAATTCAGTGAAGACGGATCGAGGCAGAATAAGGGATATTTAGGATTTATTAGAGGCGGACGTACGGTTTATCCTTTTGAAAAGGCTGCTTTCGCATTACAAGCGGGAGAAGTTTCCGATATAGTGGAAACCCAGTTCGGATATCACATTATAAAAGTACATAGTCGTCGTCCCAATCCGGGAGAGTTTCTATTTTCCCATATCATGATATTAGTGCCTCGTGGTGCTTCTGATGAAGTAAAAGCGCAGAAAGAATCCGAGATACGAGCCATTTATGAAGAATTGAAGTCGGGAGCCGATTTTGCTACGATGGCAAAGGAGCGGTCGGAAGATAAGGCTTCTGCCGTACGAGGTGGAGAATTACCGTGGGTGAGTAGTGGACAATTTGTAAAAGAGTTCGAGGATGCTGCATTTGCTCTTAAAAATAAAGGAGATATTACAGAGCCTGTATTATCTCCCTATGGCTGGCATATCATTAAGTTAATGGACCGGCGGGATATTAAGCCCTTTGAACAAATGCGCTCGGAGATTACGCGAATGATGGCACGAGACGAAAGAGGTAGCATGGCTCGTAATGCGATGGTGGCTAAATTGAAAAATGATTATGGTTTTTCTTTGGAAGAATCGCAGCGGGCGAAGTTGATGAAATTGGCTGGCGATTTAGGTAAAGTCGATTCTTCTTATATAGCGGCTATTCATAATGACCAAAGTGTTTTATTCTCATTTGAGAACCATTCATATACAGTGGCCGATTTTGCCTCGTTTTTGTCCAAAGGCCGAGATGTGACGGTCAATGCACCCGATTATATTTCGACTATGATTGGTTATATGGCCGATATGGAAATATTAGATTTCGAGAAGGCTCATTTGGAAGATAAGTATCCCGATTTTCGTAATTTGATGAATGAATATCGAGACGGCATGTTGCTGTTTGAAATTAGCAATAGGGAAGTTTGGGAAAAAGCATCGAAAGATACCGAGGGCTTGCAGAAGTTTTTCAAGAAAAATAGGAAAAAATACAAATGGGATAAACCTCATTATAAAGGATTTTTGATTCAATGCTGTGATGCGGCTACCGCCGATGGCATAAAGAACCGGATTAAAGAACTCGATGACGATTCTGTAATCGTCGTGTTGAATCGAGAGTTCAATACCGACTCTTTAACAAGAGTAAAAGTGGAACGAGGTTTGTTTGTTGAGGGAGATAATGAAAAAATTGACGAATTGGTATTTAAGGGAGCTCCGGTGAAAGCCGATGAGAAGTTGCCGATAGCTTTTGTGTTTGGTAAACTATTGAAGAAGATGCCGGAAGCGTATACCGATGTGAGAGGACAAGTAACGGCCGATTACCAAACTTACCTTGAAAAAGTTTGGGTGAAGAAACTCAATAAAAAATATCCGGTAGAAATCTATGAAGATGTCCTAAAAACAGTTAATAGGCCGTAGTTGCCATTATTTAGTCGTAATTTAGCGGATATTTATGTAGGTAATATAGATGTATAAAGTCTCGATAATAGTATTATGCGCAGCATTTTCGGCATGCCTTTTTTCGGCATGCCGAAGTGGGTTACAGAGCGATGAAAATTCATTGGTACAAGTGGGCGATGAAATACTATCGCGTCAAGAGCTTGCCGATGCCATGCCAGAGGGACTCTCTCGCGCTGATAGTACCGATTTTGCCGACAAGTATATCCGTCGATGGATTTGTGATGTATTACTATATCGAATGGCACAAAAGAATATTCCCGATATAGAACGTATTGATGCATTGGTTGAGAAATACCGACGAGATTTAGTCATATTCGAATATCGTAAGAGATTGGTTAATGAACGGGTGACGAAGTCTTTTGATGAACAAGAAATGCTGGATTATTATGAGCGAAACTCAGAAATGTTTCGTTTGCATGAAGCCATCTTGAAAGGGTTGTTTCTTAAAGTACCGGAGAATACGCCCAATCTTGGACAGTTGAAAAAATGGTATTGTTCTACAAATCCCGATGGAGTAGAAAAGATCGAGAAATATGCTTTGAAAAATGCGGTGATCTATGACTACTTTTATGACAAGTGGATACCGTTTGAAGAAATCGTCAATAATATTCCATACGAGTTTGGAGATGCTGAATCCTTTTTAAAGACACATCATAAGTTGGAATTTAATAAAAACGGATATTGGTATTTACTGAATATTACAGAATATCGTTTGCCGGGAGAAGAAATGCCTTATGATTTTGCTCGGGCTCAAATTCAGGAAATTTTGACAAATAGCAATCGGTTGAACTTTGATCGGGAGCTGGAAGAAAATCTGTATCGGGATGCCGAGAAGTCGGGTGATATAAAGTGGTTGTATAAAGGTGAGAAATCTATTGAAAAAGAGAGTATAAAATAATTGAATTATGTGTAAAGTTACTGATTGGCTTTTATTTTTCTTTATGGCGGTGTCTTTGCCGGCTTTTTCCGATGACAATGTTATCGATGAGGTTGTATGGATAATAGGAGATGAAGCTATTTATAAGTCTGAGGTTGAAGAGCAATATCGACAAATGCAATACGACGGACAACGTATTGATGGCGATCCTTATTGTGTAATACCCGAACAGCTTGCCGTGCAGAAACTTTTTCTGCATCAGGCGAAACTGGATACGATTACAGTTCCTGATGCTACTGTTTTTCAACAAGTAGAGGCTCGTATCAATTATCTGATCGCTAATATCGGGTCGAAGGAAAAAATGGAAGAATACTTTAAAAAGCCGGTAACCGAAATTCGTGAAGAGTTGGCGAATGTTATTCGTGATCAGGGAACCGTACAGGAAGTACAACGAAATTTGGTAAAAGATGTAAAAACCACACCGGCCGAGGTGCGTAAGTTTTATAATCAATTGCCGGCCGACAGTATTCCTTATATTCCCATGCAGGTAGAAGTCCAAATTATTACTTTGAATCCTAAGGTTCCGCAGCAGGAAATAGATAATGTGAAAGCTCGATTGCGTGATTTCAGCGAACAAGTAAATAAAGGCGAGCGAGATTTCTCTACTCTTGCGGTTCTTTATTCCGAAGATCGGGGATCTGCCATGATGGGGGGAGAAATGGGCTTCGTGAGCAAAAGCAATTTGGTGCCGGAGTTTGCCAATGTCGCGTTTAACTTGAATGACCCGAAGAAGGTTTCTAAAATTGTGGAGACCGAATATGGTTACCATATTATACAGTTGATAGAGAAGAGAGGCGACCGTATAAATGTTCGGCATATACTACTTCGTCCGCACGTTTCCGAGAAAGATATATCCGATGCTTTGGTTCGTCTCGATTCGTTGAGGGTAGATTTAATAGATAAGAAAATATCGTTCGATGAAATAACCCAATATGTTTCGCAAGACAAGGATACTCGCAATAACAAGGGACTTATGGTAAACCCTCAAACCGGAAATTCTAAGTTCGAAATGGGACAATTGCCCCAAGATGTGGCTAAGGTGGTTGCCGATTTGAAGGTGGGCGAAATTTCGAAACCGTTTGTCATGACCGACGAACGTAAAAATAAAGAGGTGGTTGCAATCGTAAAGCTGAAAAACAGAATAGATGGACATAAAGCCAATATGTCTGATGATTATCAAACCTTAAAAGCTATTGTAGAGGAAAAGAAGAAGACCGATATATTGAATGAGTGGTTGGCTAAGAAGCAAAGCGAGACATATATCCGCATAAAAGAAGGTTGGCGAAACTGCGAATTTAAGTATGACGGTTGGATAAAGAAATAAGATCGACGCCAATGGGGCATCAAAAAAGAATAAAAGATGAAAAGGGAAGGCATAAAATACTGGTCGGTATTTTATGCCTGCTTACTCTTGGTATGTGGGCGGCATCGGGCACTCCCGAAAAAAAACTTCCTAAACAGGACGATCCCGATAAAGTGTACTTGGTGAATAGTGACGAACTTACTTTCGATAAGGAGCAGAGTGCCGATTATCGAGTATTGAGGGGAAATGTTGTCTTTCGGAAAGATAGTATGTATATGTACTGCGACAGTGCATATTTTTATGAAAAAGACAACTCACTCGATGCATTTAGTAATGTTCGCATGGAGCAGGGCGATACTCTGTTTATTTATGGAGATGTGTTATATTATCGTGGAGATGAGCAGATAGCTCGACTGCGGAATAATGTGCGCATGGAAAACAGAGATGTAACTTTGTTTACCGATAGTTTGAATTATGAGATGATTCCGAATATCGGCTATTATTTCGATGGGGGCAAATTGGTTGATTCTCAGAATGAATTGACTTCTGTATATGGTCAATATTCCCCCGATACCAAACAGTCGGTCTTCAATTTCGATGTGCAGTTGGTGAATGAAAAATATACATTATATTCCGATACGCTCGAATATAATACGCAGACTAAGATTGCCGATATTGTGGGTCCTTCGACTATTGTGTCGGATAGTAATATCATTTATTCGTCGGCGGGTTGGTATAATACCGAAACTGATAAATCGATGCTTTTGGATCGTTCTTTGGTTACGTCGAAAGGACAGAGCCTTACGGGGGATACGATTTTTTACGATAGGCGATCGGGATTCGGAGAAGTGTTCGGTAATATGGTGCTCAACGACTCCATTCGTTCGTTGATTATGGAGGGACAATATGGTTTCTACAATGAAAGAACCGAGTATTCGTTTGCGACAGATTCGGCACGCTTATTGGAGTTTTCGCGAGGCGATACGTTGTATTTGCATGCCGATACTCTTAAATCTCACTTGGTATTGCCCGATTCCACCCGTCTTTTGCAGGCCTATCATGGTGTGAGATTTTTTAGGATAGATGCGCAGGGAGTTTGTGATTCTATGGAGTTTACGTCGGTAGATTCGCTTCTTCACATGTATAAACTCCCTATCATTTGGAATGAAAATTATCAGATAACCGGAGATACGATTCGTATACACATGAATGACAGTACGGTCGATTGGGCCTTGATTCCCGGGTCTGCTTTTGCTGCACAGCATAAAGATTCTGTTTTTTATGATCAAGTTTCCGGTAAGGAGTTGAAAGCATGGTTTGAGCAAGGGCAGTTGCGTCAAATAGATGTAAATGGCAATGCTCAAACGATTTTCTATCCTCAGGAACGGGATTCGACATTGACAGGGCTGAATAAAGCCGAAAGCGGATTTTTGAGAATGTACTTGAAAAATCAGCAGATGGAGAAGATAATTATTTGGCCTCAACCGCAGGGAAGCATGACTCCGTTGGACTTGATAAAGCCCGAGCAGCTATATTTACCGGCCTATAAATGGTATAGTGATTTGAGGCCGGTAAGCCCCGAAGACATATTTCGAAAACCAGAAGTGAAAATAGAAGTTGTTGAAGAGAAAAAACATCGCTTCAATCATTAAGATTTGGTCGAATTATGAGTGATATCATACATTTATTGCCCGATTCTGTGGCTAATCAAATTGCAGCTGGAGAAGTGATACAACGTCCGGCCTCGGTAATTAAAGAATTGGTGGAGAATGCTGTCGATGCGGGTGCTACGTCTATTCAGATTATTTTGAAAGATGCAGGACGTACTCTTATTCAGGTGATAGACGACGGCAAAGGAATGTCTCCGACCGATGCCCGGTTAGCCTTCGAACGTCATTCGACTTCTAAAATTCGTTCGGCCGACGATTTATTCTCGCTACGTACGATGGGGTTTCGAGGAGAAGCGTTGGCTTCTATCGCCGCTATTTCTCAGGTAGAGCTTCGTACGCGCAGAGTCGACGATGAGGTAGGCACTTGTATACGTATGTCGGCTTCCCAATGTGAAGGTCAGGAGGCGATTTCTACTCCTGTGGGGAGTAATTTTGCGGTAAAAAATATCTTTTTTAATGTGCCAGCACGACGTAAATTTCTTAAATCCAATCAGGTGGAATTGAGCAATATACTCAATGAGTTTGAGCGTATGGCATTGATTAATACTCAGATTAGTTTTATTCTCGTCCATAATGACTCGGAATTGTATAATTTGCCGGCTACCAATTTGAGGCAGCGTATTGTTGCACTTTTTGGTAAGAGTCTTAATCAGCAGTTACTTTCTTTGGGAACGGAAACGTCTTTGGTGAAGATTTCGGGTTATGTGGGGCGTCCCGAAGCTGCTCGCAAAAGAGGAGCATTACAATATTTTTTTGTAAATGGCCGGTATATGCGCCACCCATATTTTCATAAAGCGGTGACGATTTGTTACGAACATTTGATACCGGTCGGTGAAATGCCCAATTACTTTATCAATCTTACGGTCGATCCCGAGACGATTGATGTGAATATCCACCCGACTAAGACCGAAATAAAATTTGAGAACGAGCAGCCCATCTGGCAAATTCTTTCTGCCTCTGTAAAGGAAGCATTGGGAAAATTCAGTACGGCTCCCTCTATCGATTTCGATATGGAAGATGCACCGGAAATTCCAACATCGAAGCCGGGCACACATGTTCTTCCCCCTACGGTTCATGTGGATACGACGTATAACCCTTTTCGAGCAGGAGGTGGCGGTTCTTCTGTGAAGAGACCGAATTATGATTGGCAGCAGCTTTATAGCAGCTTTAACAATACAAAAGAAGGTTCGACCGTTCAGCCCGATTCAGACAACGATTTTCCGTCTAAATTGGATTTCTCTGATGGATATGTTTCTAATTTTTCTAGTGAAGGGGAACAATCGGTTTTTCCTGAGTTCGAGTCGAAACTGAATCAAAGCGGTAGGACTGTGTTGCAGTTGAAAGGGAAATACATTATGACTTCTTCGGCTGAGGGGTTAATGGTGATAGATCAACATCGGGCTCATGGCATAATTTTGTTTGAGCGTTTTATGGTGGGAATATCCTCTCGCGAAATGGCTTCGCAACGTGTTTTGTTCCCCGAAATCATGCAATTGACAGTCTCTCAATCAGAAACTTTACATGGAATCTGGGAAGAATTGATAGCACTTGGATTTGATTTAGCCGATATGGGGCAGAATAGCTATTCTATCAATGCGATACCGGCCGGTATAGAAGGGATAGATGTACGAGACCTTATTGGGCAAATGCTTGTAACTGCTTCGGAGAAAGAACATGATGCAAAGGCTTCGTTGCAAAAGCGTATGGCTTGGACTTTGGCCGAGGCTGCTGCTGTACCGGTGGGACAGTCTCTTTCTCAGGAAGAAATGTTGTCTATGGTCGATGATTTGTTATCTTTGAAAACACCGGCTTATACACCCGATGGCAAATCGGTTTTTATCATCGTTTCGTATGACGAGTTGCAGAAGCAGTTTAATTGATTGAGTTATGTTGATTTTGTTGTCTCCGGCAAAAACGATGGTAGGGAGTAGTAGAACTACTGTTCCTTTTGTTACCGTTCCGTTATATAAAAATGAGGCCGAGCATATAGCGATGGAAATGGCTGGTTATTCGGTCGAAGAACTGTCGGGTATGCTGGGGATAAATCGTAATTTGGCCTTGCAGACGAAAGAGAGATATAATGTATTTCATTCGCCCGACGTGTATGGATTACCGGCTCTTTTGGCCTATACCGGTATTGTCTTTCGTTACATTTCGCCGGCCGATTTTACCGAGGCCGATTTTGAATATGCCCAGAATCATCTGCGTATGGCATCGGCTTGTTACGGATTGACTCGGCCGCTCGATGTAATAAAACCCTACCGCATGGAATATGCTGTTGAATTGCCTTCGATGGGTATTCCTGTTTCGGAATATTGGAAGCCGCTTTTAACCGATAAATTGATTGACGATACAAAAGAGGCTGGTGGAATATTGGTCAATTTGGCAAGCCGTGAAATCCAGCAATCGTTCGATTGGTCTCGAATAAATAAAAGGGTACGAGTAATCACTCCCGAATTTAAAGTATATAAAGGCGACGGGTTTAAGACAATCGTGATATATGCGAAAATGATGAGAGGGGCGATGACTCGTTATATTCTAAAAAACAAAATATCTCACCCCGACGATATTTGTTCTTTCTCGGCAGAGGGCTTCCACTTCTCGCCTGAACATTCGAGCGAAAATAATCCTGTATTTGTCGTTTAATCAGCGTTGTTGTCTTGTTATATAAATAGTTCCGGTTCTTTTCTTGTTTCGCATTTTTCCTTGAAAGCCCGAATAGATAGAAATAATTTCAGTGGATTTATTTTTCTCGCATTTTGAGGACAGACGGCGATACATCTCATGCAAGAGATACATTTGCTTTCGTCCGTCATTCGGGGATTCTCTTGGGGAATAGCGTTGGTGGGGCATAATGCCGCGCATTTCCCGCACTGTGTGCATTTTTTACCGGCACGAGGTTTCAGGGGTACTCCGTTATATATTTTATAATCAGCATTTCCTTTCACTTGTATTTCTGTGAAACTCTCTCCATTTTTCAGTTGCACCAATTTAGTTTTGATTTGTTCTGAAAAATTCTTTAAGATCGTTTCATCGTCAGAATCCGGACGACCTTTGGCATAAACCCTCATGATAGAATGCTCGGCAATACAGGCGATACAAGCAACGGTTTGAAATCCGTTCGATTCCATCGTTGTTTTTAATTCAAGTAAAGCATCGTCGTAATCCCGATTCCCATAGACGACCACGAGTATAGCCGGGGTGTTATGCCCGGTTATACGTTTCAGTCGATCTATGGCTACGGAAGGAACTCTCCCTCCATACACAGGAACAGCTACTAATAGGGTGTCTTCCCCATTTAGCTCGTAAGAGTTCTGTTGCCGTGTATGGTCGGTAATATCTATTTCCGTAGCCTGAGGGTCTATCTCTTTGCCGATGATATAGGCAGCCTTTCGGGTTCCACCCGTCGGGCTGAAATAAACGATGTGCATTTTTTTATTGTTTGTTTCTACGCTCCTGAACAATGGCATCGAGAACAGCGACCGTCGTTAGGTTGACAATATCTCTCGTCGAGCTGGCAATATCGGTGAAGTGAATAGGCTTGTTCAATCCCATTTGTATCGGGCCGATAGACTCTGCCACACCCATTTCCAGCATCATTTTATAAGCCGAGTTCGCCGAACTTAAATTCGGGAAAACAATCGTATTTACTTCTCTCCCTTTCAGCTTGTTGAACGGGTACGATTTGTCTCGGAGTTTATTATTGAGGGCAAAGTTCATTTGCATTTCTCCGTCGATGATGATTTCGGGATATTGTTCGTGTAAAATTTTAATGGCTTCGTGTACTCTTAGGGGACTTCCTTGATTATCCGACCCGAAGTTAGAATAGGATACCATAGCGATAACAGGATCTTTGGCAAAAAACCTTACAGAGTCATAGGACAATTTTGCAATGTCGATTAATGTTTCGGTAGTCGGTTTCCGATTGATGAGTGTATCGGCAAGGAAATAAGTCCCGCACTTGGTGTTCATGATGTGCATAGCTCCGAAATGTTTGTATCCTTCGCGTATACCGATAACCTCTTTTGCAATCTGTATAGTCTCTGCATACTTGGAGTATGTGCCTGTGATGAAGGCGTCGGCTTCTCCGGCTTCGACCATCATCATACCGAAATAATTGCGGTCGAACATCTTTTCATGAGCTTCGGCGTAGGTCATGCCCTCGCGTTGTCTCTTTTCTGTAAGAAGCTGTGCGTAGCGGATACGGCGGTCTTCTTCGTTCGGATGCCTCAAATTGATAATTTGCATGCCCGATAAATCTACACCTATGGACTCTGCCAACTTTCCTATTAACTCATCGTTTCCTAATAAAATAGGTTTACAAATGCCCTCTTTCATTGCCGTAGAAGCTGCTTGTAACATATTGGCATGATTGGCTTCGGCAAACACGACACGTTTGGGCTCTTTGCGGGCCATTTCGGTAAATTCCCGTAACATCTTGTTGTCATATCCCATCAGCTTTTTCAGCCGGTCATTGTAGGCATCCCAGTCGGTGATGTGATGCTGGGCGACACCAGAGTCCATCGCTGCTTTGGCGACTGCGGGGGCTACTGCGGTCAATAGTCTGGGGTCGAGAGCTTTGGGGATAATATATTCGGGACCGAACGAAAGTCTCTTTATTCCATAGGCCGAGTTGACAACATCGGGTACAGGTTCTTTGGTTAGTTTGGCAATGGCATACGTAGCAGCCAGTTTCATCTCTTCGTTAATGGCGGTAGCGCGAACATCGAGAGCTCCTCTGAAAATGTAAGGGAATCCCAATACATTATTTATTTGGTTGGGATAGTCCGACCGACCGGTAGCGAATATCAAATCTTTGCGAGAAGCCATTGCTTTATCGTAAGATATTTCGGGATTAGGATTGGCCAATGCGAATACGATGGGCTTTTCATTCATGGATTGTACCATTTCTGTTGTCAAGACATCGGCCACGGAAAGTCCCAGAAAAATATCCGCTCCGCGCATGGCATCGGCTAAGGTCTTTATATCGGTTCGTTCGGTGGCGAATTGCTTTTTTGCCGGCGACAAATCGGTGCGGCTGGTGCTGATGACCCCTTTGCTGTCCACCATGACGATGTTCTCTTTTTTAATGCCCAATCCCATGTATAATTTCGTACAAGAGCTGGCTGCGGCTCCGGCGCCGTTAACGACGAGTTTCGCCTCTTCTATTTTTTTCCCTTGTATATCGAGAGCATTTAAAAGTCCGGCCCCGGAAATAATCGCTGTTCCGTGCTGATCGTCGTGCATAACGGGGATATTTAGTTCCTCTTTTAATCGGGTTTCTATTTCGAAACACTCGGGAGCTTTTATATCTTCCAAATTTATACCTCCGAAAGTGGGGGATATGGCTTTTACTGCGGCAATAAATTTGTCAGGGTCTTTTTCATTGACCTCAATATCGAATACGTCGATACCTGCGAATATCTTGAATAGCAAGCCTTTCCCTTCCATGACGGGCTTTCCGGCCAAAGCACCGATGTCGCCTAAACCCAATACAGCCGTCCCGTTGGAAATGACTGCTACTAAATTACCTTTGGCCGTGTATTCATACGCCTTTTCTGCATCTTGTTCTATTTCAAGACACGGTTCTGCTACTCCCGGAGTATAGGCTAGGGATAGGTCTCGTTGTGTACTATAAGGTTTGGTAGGAATTACTTCTATTTTTCCAGCTTTACCTTCACTGTGATATTTTAAGGCATCTTCTTTTGAAACTTTTGACATAAGTATACTATTTAGTGGTTTATCTGTTTAATTTGTATTCCTAAAAGTTAAATAACTTTTAATTTGTAAGCATATCGAGTACAAATGTAGCAAATTTATCTCATCTCTTATGTTAAGAAAAACATTTCTTTAAAAATAAAAGTTTTACAAGGGGAATCAGCTCTTTCGATATTCTTTGGGTGATAATCCGATTTGATGTTTAAAATATTTACTGAAAAAAGTTTGTGAGGGAAAGTTCAGTTCATTGCTGATTTGCTGAATCGTCATACTTGAATTTTTGAGTAATCTTTGAGCCTCCAAAATGACATACCTCTTTATCCATTCGCTAGCCGATATGCCGCTATTATTTTTTACGGTTGTAGATAAATATTTGGCTGTAATACATAGCTTGTCGGCATAGAAATTCAACTGTCTATATTTTTTGAAATTTTTTTCTACCAAATCTAAGAATTCGTAGGTAATATAGTCGGCTCTTGTCTTTTCGTTTTTTTTGTAAGAACTTATTTGTTTCCAAACTGTCGAATAGAAAAGTGCTACGGTAAGGTGTTGTATCGATTTTATTCGGAAAGGATTATCAGTATCGGCTATTATCTTTTTTATGTAAGCACAATAGTCCAATAATGCAGTTAAAGTTTCCTGAGATAAATGATGAGATATATTGTCCTGCCGGGGGAACCTTAATAATAAAATTTCATTTTTGGAATACGATGCGATATTGCTGGCGAAGTTTTTGGTAAAAGCAATGCAAATGATATAAAAATCTTCGCTGTTACTATCGTGTTGTAAAATTTGATTGGGATAAATGCTGATTACGCAAGGAGCTATTGCATTATACTCTATGGAATTTATTTTTCCTTTAACCCAACCTTTCAGGACAATACATAATGTGAATGCTTCTGCTTTGTAAGGATAGTTGAATTTTGATAAATCCGAGATATTATCTTTATTAATCTCTATCAAAGCGAACTCGTTATCGACATGTAAAACATGTTTGTAATGATTGAAGCTCTCGTTGGGAATATCGGTTATGTGAATGGTCATAAATATTTTTATTTTTTCGGAGCAAAAATAGTCTAATAGTCTTGTAAATAATCTTGAATGAGAAAAATAGACCTGAATAGGGGGATAAAAGGACTCATTTGTATGTAAAGATGGATTTATATTTGCAGCCGAAATAAAATCTCTGAAAGAGAATTTGTAATAGAATGAAGGATATAATTTTTATTTATTTTATTTTTTCATTCTTTCCAGCTATTATACAGAGTTTATGCCTAAATTTGTAGCATTCGAAATGTGTTTGAAAAATCCCTGTTTATAGGGGTTATAAAGGTTTTATGTAGGTATTGATTAAATTTATCAATAAGTTGTGTTTAATAATTTTTAATATAAAATTTTAACTCGACTTGGAATATCAACGTTGAAAATAATTTTTGTTGCTTATGAAATTGACTAAAAATTTTATTCAGCCTATCGCAGGTGCGATGCTTTGTATTTTTTTATTTTCCTGTGGAGGAAAAAATGCCCAGAATGGAGGCGGAATGGTTCGCGAATATGCCGTAATGACATTACAGCCCGATTCGATGGAGTGGTATAGCAATTACCCTGCTGCAATTAAGGGTAAGCGGGATATTGAGATACGTCCGAATGTTAGTGGCTTTATTACAGATTTGAGAGTCGATGAGGGGTCTGTCGTAAGAAAAGGTCAAGTTCTTTTCGTTATCGATACAGTCCCGTACAAAGCTGCATTGAAAGTCGCCGAGACTAATGTAGAGGTAGCGAAAGCCAGTACCGAAACCGCTCGCCTTACGGCAGAAAACAAACGGGAGTTGCAGAGACGAGACATCATCAGCGAATATGATTTGCAAATGGCCGAAAACTCTTATGCTTCGGCTAAGGCCCAGTTGGCTCAGGCGGAAGCCCAATTGGTAAATGCCCGTAATAACGATTCCTATACGAGAGTTATCAGTCCGCTCGATGGAGTAGTGGGAGAGATTCCTTTCCGTGTGGGGAGTTTGGTGTCGCCGTCTTCGGCCACTCCGCTTACCACTGTTTCGGATAATTCCGAGATGTATGTTTACTTTTCGATGACCGAGCGGCAAATTTTGGAATTGGTGGCACAATACGGTGCTGAGAATTTTTTGCAAAAACTTCCGACTGTATCGTTGAAACTTTCCGATGGTAGTATATACCCGTTGAAGGGGCGGATCGAAACGGTCAGTGGAATTATAGATACACAGACAGGCTCCTCGAATATGCGTGCTACTTTTGAAAATCCGAATAGGTTGTTGCGTAGCGGAGGTTCGGGAGTTATCATGATTCCTATGAAAAACGACCATGCTATTTTGGTTCCGCAAAAAGCTACTTACGAAATTCAAGATAAGAAATTTGTTTATGTTTTAAATGACGACTCTACGGTGACTTCTACCGAAATAACCATTGCATCGATCGACAACGGAAAAGAGTATATGGTAACTTCGGGATTGAAAGCCGGGGATCGTATCGTGACAGAAGGTGTCAATACTTTGAAGGACGGCATGACTATTAAGGCTGCCGGTTCGCAAAATAATCAATAACAAGAACTTCAAATAGATAAAAGATTATGAAGTTAGATAGATTTATCAACCGCCCGGTATTATCGACCGTTATTTCCATTTTTATGGTCATACTGGGTGTTATAGGACTTGTATTTTTACCGATTACGCAATATCCAGATATTGCTCCTCCTACTATACAAGTTTCGACAACTTATACAGGAGCTAACGCTCAAACCATATTGAATAGTGTTATAGCTCCGTTGGAAGAGTCCATAAATGGTGTGGAAAACATGCTATACATGACTTCTACGGCAACCAATACAGGATCGGCGTCGATCAACGTATATTTTAAGCAAGGAACCGATCCCGATATGGCTGCCGTGAATGTGCAGAACAGGGTTGCTAAGGCTCAAAATCTGTTGCCGGCAGAAGTAACGCGGGTGGGTGTGATTACCGAAAAACGTCAGACGAGTATGTTGATGGTATTCTCTCTGTTCAGTCCCGACGACCGGTACAGCTTGGAGTTCCTTGAAAATTATGCAAAAATTAATGTCCTCCCCTTAATTCAGCGTGTATCTGGTGTCGGTGCTGCCGATGTTATGGCGACAGACTATTCTATGCGTATTTGGTTGAAACCCGATGTTATGGCGCAATATGGTTTGATGCCGGCGGATATTGCAGGTATTTTGGCTGAGCAGAATATCGAAGCCGCTCCCGGTCAGTTCGGAGATCAGGGAAATCAATCGTTCCAATACGTTTTGACCTATAAAGGCCGTTTACAAACCCCTGAGGAGTTTGGTAATATGGTGATACGAGCAAACGACGATGGGCAAATTTTGTACTTGAAAGATGTTGCCGATATTGAATTAGGTCGGTTGACCTATGGGTTTAAAAACTTCCAGAACGGGCATAATGCGGTAAGTGCGATGGTCTATCAGGCTGCCGGATCCAATGCCACTGCAATTATCGGCGATATTACAAATTTGTTGGAAGATATAAAGAAAGACCTTCCCCCCGGAATGGAAATCGAAACGACTTTGAATGCTAACGACTTCCTGTTTGCTTCGATTCACGAGGTAATCAAGACCCTTATCGAAGCCTTTATTTTGGTGTTCTTTGTAGTGTATGTCTTCTTGCAAGATTTCCGTTCGACGTTGATTCCCGCTATCGCTATTCCGGTGTCGTTGATCGGTACGTTCTTTGCCTTGTATTTGATGGGATTTAGTTTGAACTTGTTGACTCTTTGTGCATTGGTTCTTGCCATTGCGATTGTGGTCGATGATGCCATAGTGGTCGTCGAGGGAGTCCATGCTAAGTTGGATCAAGGATATAAGTCACCCCGTAAAGCATCTATCGATGCCATGCGCGAGCTTTCTGGCGCTATCATTTCGATTACGTTGGTGATGATGTCGGTGTTTATTCCGGTAAGTTTCATGCCGGGAACTTCGGGAACATTCTATCGGCAGTTCGGTCTCACGATGGCATTTGCCATTGGTTTCTCGGCGATCAACGCATTGACGCTGAGTCCGGCTTTGTGTGCTATTTTATTGAAACCTCACAATAAAGACGGACATGAAAATAAAAAAACATCGTTTATCGATCGTTTTCATATAGCGTTTAATGCAGCATACAACACGATGCTCTCCAAATATAAAAATGGGGTTACCCATTTTGTCCATCATAAAAAACTTTCGTTTGCGGGAGTTATCGTAGGAGTTATTGTCTTGGTTATTTTAATGAACATCACTCCTACGGGACTTGTCCCGAATGAAGATACAGGTACGATAATGATTACAGCCGATTTGCAGCCGGGAACTTCTCAGGAACGTACGGAGAAAATTCTTATGGAGGTAGATAGTATTATCGCTACTCATCCGGCAGTAAAAAGTCGTACACAAATTTTAGGATTCAGTTTTATCGGTGGACAAGGGAATACCTATGGCTCTTTTATCGTGAAATTGAAAGATTGGGACGAACGTACCGGAAAAGGTATGGATGCCAATTCTGTAATCGGGACTCTTTATATGAAGTTCGCTACGGAAATAAAGGATGCCCGTGTATTGTGTTTTGCTCCGCCTATGATTCCGGGGTACAGTATCAGTAATGGTTTCGAGTTGAACTTGCAGGACAAGACCGGTGGTTCGCTGGATCATTTTTATGAAGTCGCTCAAAATTTCTTAGCTGAGCTGATGAAGCGACCGGAGATAGCGATGGCCTCGACGACATTTAATCCTTCGTTCCCGCAGTATATGGTCGATGTCGATGTCGCCAAATGTAAACAGGCCGGTATTAGCCCGAGCGATGTGCTGGCGGCTCTACAAGGTTATTTGGGAGGTATGTACTCTTCTAACTTTAACCGTTTCGGTAAATTGTACCGTGTCATGATACAAGCAGAACCGAGTGCTCGGGCCAATCCCGAAAGTCTGAACAACATAAAAATTCGTAATGGTTCAGAGATGGCTCCGATTACCAATTTCATTACCTTGAAAAAGGTATATGGTCCCGATAATATCAAGCGTTTCAATATGTTTACGGCTATGACTATTAACGGTAATCCGGCCGACGGATATAGTTCTGGTGAAGCTATTAAAGCTATCGAGGAAGTCGCCGCCGAAACATTGCCGGTAGGTTATGGATATGAGTTCTCGGGTATGACCCGTGAAGAGCAGGGTTCGAGCAGTGGTACGACAGCTATTATCTTTATGTTGTGCTTGGTATTTGTTTACCTGTTGTTAAGTGCTCAATACGAAAGTTACATTTTGCCGCTTTCGGTAATCCTCTCGATACCGTTTGGATTGGCCGGTAGCTTTATATTTGCATTGATGATGGGAGTCGAGAATAATATCTATTTGCAAATCGCTTTGATTATGCTTATCGGTTTGTTGGCGAAGAATGCGATTCTTATCGTAGAGTTTGCGTTGGATCGTCGTCGTACGGGTATGCCTATTATCAATGCGGCCATCGATGGAGCGGCAGCCCGTCTGCGTCCTATCTTGATGACGTCATTGGCGATGGTTATCGGTTTGTTGCCTATGATGTTTGCCAGTGGAGTAGGTGCTAACGGTAACGGCACTCTGGGAGCCGGAGCCGTGGGAGGTATGCTCATCGGTATGATATGTCAGATATTTATTGTTCCGGCTTTGTTCGTTGTCTTCCAGATTATTCAAGAAAAGATTAAACCTCTTAAATGGAACGATCTTGATAATTCGGAGGTTATTTCGGAGATTGAACAATATTCCAAATAAATTTGAGGTAACTCTATAAAACAGAGAATATATGAAACGAATTCTTTTATATACCGTGTGTGGTTTAGCTATGCTCACTATGTTTAATAGCTGCCACATATATAATAAATATCATCGACCCGATGTCGATGTAGAAGGCTTGTTCCGAGATACTGTCGCGGCAGGCGATACCCTTGCGGCAGATTCCTTGAATATGGGGAATTTGCCGTGGGAAGAAGTCTTTACCGACACGATATTGCAGAATCTCATACGCATTGGATTAGAAAAAAATAGCGATCTGCAAAGTGCCATGTTGCAAGTAGAAGCGGCTCAGGCTAGTTTCAATGCCGCTCGCTTGGCGTTTTTGCCAACGTTGAATTTGACTCCGCAAGGCGGTGTAAGTAGTTTCGATGGTAGCAAAGCCTCATGGACTTACAATGCGCCGGTTACGGCAAGTTGGGAGATCGATATATTTGGAAGAGTGCTGAATTCAAAACGCAATGCAAAAGCTGTATTAATGCAAAGCGAAGCGTATGAACAAGCGGTTCGTACACAGATTATCGCTACCATAGCTAATGGTTATTACACCTTGTTGATGCTCGATAAGCAACTCGCTGTTACGGAAGAGACCGCTTTGTTGTGGGAAAAGAGCGTGGAGACGATAAAAGCGATGAAGATTGGAGGCATGACAAATGAAGCTGCGGTAGCGCAAAGTGAAGCGAATAGCTATATGATTGCGGCTTCGATACCGGCTTTGCGGCAACAGATAAGAGAAGCGGAAAACAGTTTGTCCACATTGCTTTATCAAGCGCCCCAATCGATCGAGAGAGGAACGTTTGAAGACCAGAAACTCCCCGAAATGTTACAAGTGGGAGTCCCGGTTCAATTACTTTCCAATCGTCCCGATGTACGGTCGGCAGAGCTCTCGTTGGCTGCGGCATATTATACTACGAATATAGCGCGGTCTGCCTTTTATCCCAACTTGGTAATTTCGGGATCTGCCGGATGGACCAACTCTGCCGGGAGCATGATCGTTAATCCCGGAAAAGTGTTGCTGTCTGCGGCTGCATCGTTGGTACAACCGATATTCAATCATGGCAGTAATGTCGCGAATCTGAAAGCTGCCAAAGCTCAGCAGAAGATGGCTGCTATTAATTTCCAACAGACAATCCTTAATGCAGGAAAAGAGGTAAGCAATGCTCTTTATCAAATTCAAACGACAAAGGAAACTCTTGTAAATAGAAATCGGCAGGTTGCTTCTTTGGAAAGAGCTGTTGAAGCTACCGAGTCGTTGATGAAGCTGGGTACTTCGACCTATCTCGAAGTCCTTACGGCTCAACAGTCGTTGTTGAATGCCCAGTTGTCCCAGATTTCCGATTCGTATCAATGCATGGTCGCTGTCGTCAGTTTGTATCATGCCTTAGGCGGAGGACGGGAAATAGAGGAAAATACGAAGTAAAAATTAAAAATAATATACTATGATTAGTCCGTTAGCGTACGTCGATTCCAAAGCGGTGATTGGGAACAATGTGACGATTCACCCCTTTGCTTATATCGATAAAGATGTTGTCATTGGAGACAATTGTGTGATATATCCATACGCCAGTGTTTTGGCGGGAACTGTCATGGGAAAAAACAATCGGGTTTTTCAAGGTGCTATTTTGGGCGCCGAGCCGCAGGATTTCCATTATAAAGGCGATGCTACCCGGTTGTCTATCGGGGACGATAATATGATTCGAGAATATGTTATCATCAATAGAGCTACGACTCCCGAAGGAGAAACTGTCATTGGAAATAGAATTTGTCTGTTGAAAGGAACACGTATCGGACACGACTGCCGTGTGGACGACGATTGCATTTTAGGTATCGATTGCGACCTCTCGGGAGAGTGTCATATTCATAGTAAAGCAATTCTCGCCGGACGTGTAATCGTGAAAGAGCGCTGTCGGGTAGGTAGCTGGACTTTGGTGAAAAGCGGTTGCCGTACGGGTAAAGATATACCTCCGTATATTTTAGCTGCACATAATCCCATTACATATAAGGGAATAAATGCATTTATTCTTAGACGGCGAGGATTCAGTGAGGCTACTATCGAGAATATCGCTTTGGCTTATCGACAGATATATCAGTCGGGTACTAGTCTTGAAAATGCAGTGCTTCGTATTAAAGAAGTGGTGGAGCCAAGTCCCGAAATTGATTATATTCTATCTTTTATAGAAGATTCGAAAATGGGTATAATTGCTACCTATGGAGAAGAAAAATAAAGTAGAAAAGTAGACTGAAAGAAACCCCGGTTATTTTTAACCGGGGTTTCTTTTTATAAATGCCTATTCTCTTTTTTTTTATTTTAAATATATAAATATTTGATTATTATATAATTATGTGCTTTCTGGATCGCCTAAGTCTAATAGTGTTTGTTTTTATTAACGAAATAGCACATAATTAAGCGGTGAAAACTATTTTGGTTTCCAAAGTTTTCTATACATTTGCCGCAATAATGGGATAATTATTATGAATACAGAGTTACAACAACGAATTATCAAGCAGGCAACCCGTATGTTTTTGTGTAACGGAATTAAATCTGTTACAATGGATATGATTGCGTCTCAATTAGGTATCTCGAAACGGACTCTTTATGAAAACTTCAAGGAAAAGAACGAGTTATTATTGGCTTGTTTGGAAAGTCAGGAAATGGAAAGAAGGGCTCGGTTGGAGGTATATTTTGCCAATCGAAAGAATGTGATTGATTTGTTGTTGAATGTTTATGAAGATATCCTCCGTTTCATGCGGAATACAAGCCCCATGTTTTTTGTGGATATGGAACGATATTATCCGAGAGTTAATGATAAGTATGAGAATGATAAGGAATGCCATAAACAAGCTACGGTCGATTTATTGAAAGAAGGTGTCGGTGAAGGTGTGATACGAGCCGATATCAATATGGAGATTGTAGCGACGCTATTGACTTTTCAATTTGAACTTTTAAAAAAATCAGATCAAATATTTAATTCTAAATATACTTTTACCGAGATTTTTGAAACGATATTTAAGAGCTTTATTCGAGGAATAGCTACTCCGGAGGGAGTAAAATATACAGATGAATTTTTTGAGGAGAATAGATAAAAAGATGGTAAAAACTTTAATGATGAAAAAAGACGTATGAACAAAATGACGATCATGCACCGAGTCGGTGCTATGTTGATGCTGTTCCTTTTCCCCGGAATATCTTGGGCTCAGGAACAGAAAGTTCAATCGGTAACTCTCGATTTGAAAACAGCTATCGGTATAGCGCTCAATGAGAATCCAACTATAAAGGTTGCCGATGTGGAAATAGAGAAGAAAGATTATTCCAAAAAGGAAGTTATTGCGGGTCTGTTTCCTCGAATCGATGCTTCTGCTTCATACAGTCGCACGATAGAGAAGCAGACTATGTACATGGATTCAAAAGCCTTTAACGTAGGAGCTATGTTTGATCCGGTGTTTAATGCCATGTCCCAATTGCACCCCGAATTCAAGGCTCCTGATCTTGGGGGAGGAACTAGCTCCTCCGATGGAATGAAAGTCGGTACGGACAATACCTATTCGGTAGGATTTAGTGCTTCGTTGCCGATTATCGCCCCCCAATTGTGGAAAAGCGTTCAATTGTCGAGTGCCGATGTCGAACAAGCGGTAGAAGCAGCTCGTTCCTCTCGGTTGAGTTTGGTTAATCAAGTAGAGAAGGCATATTATAGTCTGTTGTTGGCGCAAAACTCCTATGATGTTATCAAAATGAGTTATGACAATGCCAAGTTAAATGCAAGGGATTACAAAAATAAGTTTGAACAGGGAACAGCTTCGGAGTACGATGTGTTAAGGGCCGAGGTGCAAGTCCGTAATCTCGAACCTACATTATTGCAAACCGAGAACAGCGTCAAATTGAGTAAACTTCAATTGAAGGTTCTGATGGGTATGGATATGACGGTTGATATAGAAGTGACCGACAAATTAGACGATTATGAGGCATCCATGTATGAAGAGACTTTGAATATCGATACCTCGCTTGAACAAAATACCGATTTGCGTAAATTGGATTTACAAACGGCCTATTTGAAAAAGGCAGTCGACGTACAACGCATGGCTTGGTTTCCCACCTTATCGGCGACAGCCAATTATAATTGGATATCGATGAGTTATGGCGGTATGTTTGATGACTTCCGATGGAATCCCTATTCTACGGTAGGACTTTCTTTATCGTTGCCGATATTTCAAGGTGGGGCTCGTCACTTTAAAATAAAACAAGCTAAATCGAATGTCTTGCAGTTGGGACTACAACGAGATAACTTGGTAAACTCTCTTTCGATGCAAGTGCAAATGTCGATGGATAATATCCAGAAATCTATAAAACAGATTGCTTCCAATAAAGAAGGTGTTCGACAAGCCGAGAAAGCATATTCCATCATGCAAAAAAGTTTCGAGATCGGTTCTGCTACCTTTGTAGAGCTTAATGATGCCGACTTGGCATTGACAAACTCCCGTCTCTCCTATAATCAAGCCATATACGATTTCTTGGCGGCAAAATCCGATTTGCAATTGCTACTGGGAAATACCGATTTGGAACAATATAAACAAGTGGAAAAGCAAGATAAGTAACCCATTCATAGAATAATATAAGAAAATAAATATATGAGAAGAAATCATTTTTTTAACGTAATGGCTGTTTGTGCGGCCTTGTCGTTTGTCGCTTGTTCCGGACAGAAGGAGACTGTCGAACAAGTTGAGGAAGAAACTGTTCAACTTGTGAAAATTGCTAAGGTTATGGAGCAGGCTGTTCCGCAGGTCGTTTCATATACAGCTACGGTAGAGCCCTATAAGCGCAATTTGATTAGTTCGTCTGTTCCCAATCGTATCAAAAAAATATATGTAGAAGTCGGTGATAAAGTCTATGCCGGACAAAAATTGGTAGATTTGGATCAAGCCAATTTAGCTCAGCAGAAGTTACAGTTGGACAATTTGGAGTTGGAGTATAACCGTGTAAAGGAGCTTTTTGCCGTAGGCGGAGCTTCTCAGCAGCAAGTAGATCAGTTGCGTACGCAATATGAGACGACCAAGACCGCTTATGAAAATTTAAATGAAAATACGGTTTTGCTAAGTCCCGTAAACGGTGTGGTGACTGCACGTAATTTTGATAATGGCGATATGGCCAGTGGAGCTATTTTAACGGTGATGCAGATACAGCCTGTAAAAGTGTTGGTCAATGTGTCGGAAAGCGATTTCACGAAAGTTAAGGTAGGTATGCCGGTCGATGTAAATGTCGAGGTATATGGCAATGAAGTTTTCAAGGGAAAAGTATCCTTGATACACCCCACGGTAGATGCAACCACCCGCACATTTGTGACCGAGATCAATATACCCAATACCGATAGCCGTATCCGTCCGGGCATGTTTGCCCGCGTCAATATCGACTTTGGAGATGTCGATCGAGTTGTTGTTCCCGATCAAGCCGTTGTAAAACGTTCCGGATCTGGCGATAGATTCGTTTATGTATATAAAGACGGGAAAGTGTCGTTTAATCAAGTTCAGTTAGGGCGTCATATAGACAAAACTTATGAATTGATTTCTGGTGTAGAGAATGGAGCCGAAGTTGTGATCGCCGGTCAATCCAGATTGAAAGATGGAGCCTCTGTGAAAATTGCAGAGTGATTTTAAGATACCTAATTAAACTATTCACACATTAAAGAAAAATTATATGAGTCTATATGAAGGTTCGGTAAAGAAGCCAATTATGACGTCATTGTGCTTTGTCGCAGTGGCTATCTTAGGTATCTTTTCCCTTACAAAGCTGCCTATTGACCTCTATCCCGATATTGAGACCAATACGATTATGGTCATGACAGCGTATCCCGGAGCCAGTGCTGCCGATATAGAGAATAACCTTACTCGTCCGTTGGAGAATGCACTGAATGCGGTGAGCGATTTGAAGCACATTACTTCGGAGTCGAAAGAAAATATATCGTTGATTACCCTTGAATTTGAGTTCGGTGAAGATATAGATGTACTGACGAACGATGTGCGCGATAAATTGGATATGGTAAAATCGGAACTGCCCGATGAGGCGGAAAATCCCATTATTTTCAAATTTAGTTCCGATATGATTCCCATTGTGCTGCTTTCTGTTCAGGCGAATGAAAGTATGCCGGCACTGTATAAAATCCTCGATGATAACGTCGCCAGTCCTTTGGCGCGTATCAGTGGAGTCGGTTCTGTCTCTATCAGCGGTGCTCCCGAAAGAGAAATACAGGTTTATGTGGATCCGGTCAAACTCGAAGCCTATAATCTCAGCATCGAAGCTATTTCGTCGGTTATTGGCGCTGAAAATAGGAATATACCGGGAGGTACGTTTGATGTCGGTTCGGAAACTTATTCATTGCGTGTGCAAGGGGAGTTTAGCGACGCCGCGCAAATGAACGATATCGTAGTCGGTAATTTCGGTGGAAAGACAATCTATTTAAGAGATGTCGCCGTCGTACACGATTCAGTCGAAGAGCGGGCGCAAGAAACCTATAACAATGGAGTACAAGGGGCGATGATTATCGTCCAGAAACAGTCGGGGGCGAACTCTGTGGAAATCTCCGATGCCGTTATGGAAGCACTGCCTAGATTACAGAAAAATTTGCCGAGCGATGTGAAGTTAGGTGTGATTGTCGATACTTCGGATAATATTCGGAACACGATTGATACGTTGTTCGAAACCGTTATTTTGGCATTAATCTTTGTGTCGATTGTGGTATTCCTGTTTTTGGGTCGGTGGAGAGCTACTGTTATCATCGTCATTACCATACCTATATCTTTGGTAGCATCGTTCATTTATTTGGCGGCTACGGGAAATTCGTTGAATATTATTTCTCTTTCTTCTCTTTCGATCGCTATCGGTATGGTGGTCGATGATGCTATTGTGGTACTTGAAAATGTGACGAATCATATCGAGCGGGGAAGTGAGCCGATGCAGGCCGCCGTTCATGGAACGAATGAAGTGGGACTTTCTGTGGTGGCATCTACGTTGACGCTTATCGCCGTGTTCTTCCCGTTGACATTGGTGACAGGTATGACCGGAGTTCTTTTCCAACAATTAGGTTGGATGGTAACCATCATTATGGTTATTTCTATCGTGTGCGCTTTGGCCTTGACTCCCATGCTTTGTTCTCGTATGTTGAAGTTGCAACCGAAACAATCTAAGGCTTTCAAGATACTTTACGGTCCCATTGAGAGAGGATTGGACAGTTTCGACAATGCCTATGCACGTCTGTTGCATTGGGCGGTAGGACACCGCACGATAGTTATTATTTCGTGTATGTCTTTCTTTGTTCTCAGTTTATTCTTGGTTCGGTTCGTGGGAACGGAGTTTATGCCTACTCAGGATAATGGGCGTATAGGGGTAATCGTGGAATTACCTATTGGAACGCGTACTGAAATTTCCAAAGAGATAGGTATGCGGTTGTATAATCAATGGATGGAACAATATCCCGAAATTGAAGTTTGTAACTTTACGGCAGGACAGGCCAGTACAGACAATACCTTTGCTTCGATGAGTAAGAACGGTTCTCATATTTTGACCTTTAATATCAGTTTGAGTGATCCGGGAGAACGGAAGAGAACACTGTCGGAGATTTGTGATTTGATGCGTAAAGATTTGGCGGGATATCCCGAAATTAAGAAATCGCAAGTGAATTTAGGTGGTGGTATGTCGGCTATGGGTGGTGAGACCATGCTTGATTACGAAATCTATGGTTATTCGTTCGAAGAGACCGATAGTGTAGCGGCTCAGCTCTCTGCTTTACTCCGGGATATAAAGGGTGTCAGCGAGGTTCGTATTAGTCGTTCCGATTATCAGCCTGAGTATCAAGTGGATTTCGACCGGGAGAAATTGGCTCTTAATGGTCTTAACTTGGCGACAGCTGCTACTTATTTAAGAAATCGTATTAATGGAGCTACGGCTTCCCAGTTCCGTGAGGAAGGAGAGGAATATGATATTAAAGTAATGTATGCTCCCGAATATCGTACGTCGATAGATGACATAGAAAATATTGTCGTTTATAATGCTCAGGGAAAAGGCGTTCGTGTGAAAGAATTAGGAACGGTCGTAGAGCGGTTTGCCCCGCCGACGATTGACCGTAAAGACCGTGAGCGTATCAATACGGTCTCGGCTATTCTGTCGGGAGCTGCGATGAGCGATGTTGTTGCTGCGGCTCAGGAAAAAATAGACCAAATGTCGCTTCCTTCGGGTATCAGTATACAATTGTCCGGTACTTATGAGGATCAACAGGATTCTTTTGGCGACTTATTTACTTTGATGTATCTCATCGTGATTTTGGTGTTCATTGTAATGGCTGCCCAATTCGAGTCATTGACCTATCCGTTTATCATTATGTTCTCGTTGCCTTTTGCATTCTCTGGTGTGTTCTTGGCCCTGTGGTTATCGGGCAATACGTTGAATGTGATGTCGTTGATCGGTGCGATAATGCTTATTGGTATTGTGGTGAAAAATGGTATCGTGCTTATCGACTATATATCGTTGAACCGGGAAAGAGGTATGGGAATACGTGAAGCCGTTGTAACAGGTGGACATTCTCGTTTGCGTCCTGTAATCATGACGACTTTAACTACGATTTTAGGTATGGTTCCTATGGCTATCGGTACGGGGCAAGGTTCTGAAATGTGGAGGCCGATGGGTACGGCGGTGATCGGTGGTTTGACAGTATCTACGATTTTGACATTGATTCTCATACCTGTACTTTATTGTGTATTTGCCTCTGTCGGTGTGAAGCGCAAACGCAAGAAACATCACGAACGGCTGCTTCAAGATGTAAAGATAAATTCTAATAACTAAATCAAAATGTTCTGTTTTCCTTTTCCGATTCTGGGAAAAGGAAAACAGAACACTAAAAATATAATTCGATATGAAATCTGTTCTTATCACTTTTGATCAAGCTCACTATGTGCGAATTATCGAACTGTTGGATAAACTCTCTTGTCGGGGGTTCTCTTATTTCGAACAGATGAGAGGACGTGGTTCCAAAACAGGGGAACCCCACTATGGCAGTCATGCATGGCCTTCCATGTGTTCTGCCATTATAACCGTTGTCGAGGATAGTAAAGTAGAGCCACTGTTGGAAAAACTGCATCAGATGGACGAGGCTACTCCCCAGCTTGGTCTACGGGCCTTTGTCTGGAATATAGAGCAAGCAATTTGAGCCGGATTTGAAATAAATAGAAACATGAAAGAGGCTGTCCCAAGATAAAAAATGGGGCAGCCTCTTCTGCATAAAGGTAGATAAGTCTTTTCGTGAATTTGTTTGTGCCGTTTTGGAGGGTACAATTTTCTTTCTTTTTTGGAAAAGACCGTTTCTGAAATTCAAAAGTTGCACGTCCCTCCGATTTCGTGTACCTTTGTAAATCCTTTAATTTTGTTTGTTATGAAAATTCTTCTCGATGTACATACTCATACGGTTGCTAGCGGACATGCTTTCAGTACTTTACAGGAGATGGTTCGCACGGCGGCCGATAAAGGCCTGCAAATATTGGGTATTACAGAACACACGGGTGGCATTCCGGGAACTTGTTCACCCATATATTTTAGGAATTTACCGGTGGTCCCGCGATTGATGTATGGGGTGGAACTCTTATTAGGTGCCGAGATAAATATAGTGGATTATGAAGGTTCTCTCGACTTGGAAGAGGAATATTTTAAGTTTTTGGATATTCGCATAGCCGGACTTCATTCGCTTTGTTATCGGCCGGGAACGGTCGAGCAGAATACATCGGCTGTGGAAGGTGCTATACGTAATGGTCATATCGACATTATCAGTCACCCCGGTGACGGTACGGCCAATCTGTTTTTTGAACCGTTAGTGCTGGCTGCCAAAGAGAACGGGGTGTTGTTGGAAATAAACAACAGTTCTCTCAATCCATATCGCCATAAGGAGAAAGCGAGAGAAAATAATTTGGAAATCCTGCGTTTGTGCAAACGTTATGAGCAACCTGTCATTTTGGGGAGTGATGCCCATATCTCTTTTTCCATCGCCGATTACAGATGGCTGTATCCTCTGTTGGTGGAGACTGAGTTTCCCGAAGAGCTTATTCTCAATGATAAGCCCGATGTGTTCAAAGCTCGATTGAAACGCAACCGGGAGGAAATGCTCGTTTAGAATTTCGTCATTCCGTATTTATCGAATGTTTTCTTACGGGAAATCCATAGGGTGAGCAAAACCGATATGAGCGAAGAGGCGAAAATGGTTATCATTAACATGATTTGATATTTGATGGCTACGCTCGGGCTGCTGCCTCCTAAAATTTGTCCGGTCATAGTTCCCGGAAGGGCGATAAGTCCCATGACAGCCATTGATGCGATCGTGGGGTTGAACGATTTGATGAGGGCTTCACGCATGAAGGGGGTTAGGGCTTCGCTGGGAGATGCGCCGTTCCCCAACAGATAAAGGTATAATTGTCGTTCTCTGTTTAGAGAGCCGTAAAACGAATTGAGAGCGATAACGTTGGCCGATAGCATATTGCCTAAAATCATACCGCTGATGGGAATGAAATATCGGGCGGTAAAGATTTTTTCCGGGCGAACGACTAAGCCTAAGAAGTAAAAGTCTATGATGAGTAGTGAGACGAGAAATGCAACGGAAACAGTCATGAATAAAGTTCGTACGGGTAAGTGGGTTCGTTTCAGTGCGGTCGATGAAGCTATGATTATCATGAGCAATATCCATAACAGATTTATCCACAGTTTATCCCATAAAAACAGGTATTCGAGATAAAATCCGATGAGGAAGAGTTGTACGGTCATACGTAGCGCGGCAATAAGCGTGTCTTTTACCAAACCGGTACGGTAACGGTAGAGAAAATAGGTAGGGATTATCAATAACAGAAATCCCAAAGCCATGTGTCCGTATCCGATATTTATTGTTTCCATAATCAGTCTCCGATGTATATTTTTCGGTCGAACGCCTCTATGAAGCGAGTGTCGTGCGACACCATCACTACGGTTGTTTCCCGCATGGCGTGAATGTAATCGATGATAAGAGAAATAGAGTCGGGATCGAGAGCCGAGGTAGGTTCGTCCAAAAGAACGATTTTTTTGTTTAACAAAGCCGTTATCATCAGCATAATGCGCTGGCGCTGTCCTCCCGATATTTCAATAGAGCGTTTTTCATACAGTTCGGGTTCCAGTCCGAGTCTTGCGAAATGATTCAGGATAGTTTCTTTCGTAGGTCTCGACGGTTGGTTTATTTTTAGCCTGAAAGGGGCTGCGATCAGTTCTTCGACTGTTTCAAACGGAAGAGTGAACTCTTGGGGCAACCATGCGGTTATCCGTCGTATTTGTTGTATGGCAACGCTGTCGAGGATTTTACCGTTTATACGGACAGAGCCTTCGTCTGGTAAAACAAAGCCGGCTACCGAAGCAAGAAGGGTGCTTTTACCGTGTCCCGAAGGTCCGTAAAGCACCACTTTCTCGCCGGAGCTGATGCAACACGAGAAGTGTTGCATCAGAGGCTTGTTGTCATAAATGAAAGTTATGTTGTCGAATTCGATCATTTTTGTTGGTCGGTAGTTGTAGCTTGCGGCTTCAACCAACGGTCGAGCCAACGGAAGAAAATTCTTTGCCACAGTACGCCGTTCTGAGGCTTCAATATCCAGTGGTTTTCATCGGGGAAGATGAGCATTTCTGCCGGAACTCCTCGCAGTTTGGCTGCGTTGAACGCCGACATACCTTGAGAGGCAAGAATGCGGAAGTCATATTCTCCGTGAGTGATGAGTATGGGGGTGTCCCATTGGTCTACGAATTTATGCGGCGATGTAGCGAACGTACGTTGTGCCGTGGCATTCTTTTTATCCCACGGAGCTCCGCCCATATCCCAGTTGGCAAACCACATTTCTTCGGTTTCTACATATTGTTGTTCGAGGTTATAGATACCTGCGTGGGCGATAAATGCTTTGAATCGTTTTTGGTGATGTCCGGCCAGCCAATAGACCGAGAATCCTCCGTAGCTGGCGCCAACTGCGCCCATGTGGTCGCCGTCGATGAACGGTTCTTTTTTCATTTCATCGGTCGCACTGAAATAGTCTTTCATGTTTTGGCCACCGTAGTCTCCGCTGATTTGTTCGAGCCATTCTTGACCGAATCCATAGAGACCCCGACGGTTGGGTGCGATAACGATATATCCGTTGGCAGCCATTAATTGCAGATTCCAACGGTAAGACCAGAATTGGCT
>NZ_JAIJHU010000136.1:0-1585 GCF_022723415.1 Barnesiella sp.
CATTGCAACACAGAGTTTAACTACTTCTGCGATGTGTATGCACAATATCTGCCTGCCAACATCAAAGAAGAGATGAACAGGAAGGATGGCGCAGTAGAACAGTTGGACTATCTTTGCAAGGAATGTAAGAAGACAGGACAGAAAGTGTATCTCTTTATTGATGAGTACGACCATTTCACGAATACTATCCTGGCAGAACCAGACTGTCTCAACAATTATCAGGCAGAAACTCATGGCATGGGTTATCTCCGTAAGTTCTTCGACACCATCAAGTCAGCTACCGATTCCACCTTAGAGCGGGTTTTCGTAACGGGCGTCAGTCCTGTTACCATGGACGATCTGACCAGCGGTTTCAACATCGGCACCAACTATTCCCTTTCATACGAGTTCAACGAGATGACGGGCTTTACGGAGGAAGAGGTGCGCGAAATGCTCACTTACTATACCGAAACCCTCCATCTCCACAACTACACCGTGGATGAATTGATAGACCTGATGAAACCATGGTACGATAACTATTGTTTTGCAAAGGATTCATACGGTGAAACCACCATGTACAATTCCAACATGGTGCTCTATTTCATCGATAATTATATCAGAAATCGAGGAAAACTTCCTAAGAATATGATAGAGGAAAACATCCGACTGGATTACAACAAGCTCCGTATGCTCATCCGCAAGGACAAGGAGTTTGCCCACGATGCCTCTATCATCCAGCAACTGGTAGAAAACGGCTTTGTGGCTGGCGAGCTCAAGACCGGCTTTCCTGCCGAGCAGATAGGCGACCCGGATAATTTCGTGAGCCTGCTCTACTACTTCGGCATGGTTACCATCGCAGGAAATTATCAGGGAAAGACCAAGTTCGTGATACCAAACGAGGTGGTGCGAGAGCAGCTGTTCAAATACCTCCTAGACACATACAAGGAGAACGACTTGAAATACGATTCCTACGAAAAAGGAAACTTAGAAAGTGCCTTGGCATATTGTGGAGAATGGAAGCCTTATTTTGAATATATCGCCGACAGTCTGCATAAATATTCATCCCAGAGAGATCATCAGAAGGGAGAATATTTCGTGCACGGATTCACGCTTGCCATGACTTGCGACAACAAGTTCTACCGTCCGATATCCGAAAAGGACACCCAGGAAGGCTATGCCGATATCTTCCTCTGTCCGCTTGTTGACAACTTCAGCGATATGCAGCATTCCTACATTGTAGAGTTCAAGTATGCCAAGTCTAAGGATACCGCTGCGCATATAGAACAACTCAAGCAGGATGCCATCAGACAAGTGAATAGATATGCAGAAAGCGAAGTAGTAACTTCTGCAATCAAGACCACGCAGCTACACAAGATTATCATAGTGTATAAAAGCACGGAAATGGTGGTTTGCGAGGAAGTGAAATAATCACAAGGCGTACACTCCCCCCAGAACGAGGGGACGTACGCCTTGTTTCATTTATTCCCCACCCCCTTTCTCAAAATATTGATCTAATTCCTTCTTCACATCGAAGCAAGGACAGGCTTTGGCGGAAAACTCGTTGTGGCCGTGGATGGTGGCGTGAGGGAATTCCTCCTTCAGCTGA
>NZ_JAIJHU010000137.1:0-1563 GCF_022723415.1 Barnesiella sp.
AGGCTCGTTCACCAATGCCGAACGCATTACGTATACTGATTCTTTAGGCTCCGTACATGATGTGGCTACCATGGATGATGGCATGAAATATGGTGGTGACGTCAACAAGACGGATAATGCGCCTGTTTCTGTTAAACTGAACAATCAGGTCAATATCAAAGGCGAAACCGGAGAAGGAAAGTCTTTGACGACTGGCAACATCGGTGTTGAAGCAGAACAAGATGGTGATAATGCCAAACTGACCATCAAACTGGCAGATAAACTGACCGGCCTGACCAGCGTGACGACCGGCAACACCACGATGGAAACCAGCGGCATTACTATCAAGAATGCGAACAACGATACCAACAAAGACATTGTCATCAAAGATGGGAATATTAAATTCGGCGGCAACCAGGTGACGAATATGGGCAGTGGCCTGGGCAATACGTATACGGATGCCAGTGACAACAATGGAGCCAACATCGGCGACGTGAAGCATATTGCCGATGCCCGCAAGACAACCGTAAAATCCAGTGATGGTACAGTTACTGTAGTTGATAAGAACGCCAATGACCCGAATGCCACCAGCCATGATTATGACCTGTCTGTGGATTACAGCAAGGCAGCCGGTGCGGTGGACCTGAAATACACAGGGGACAATAACACCAGCGGCCAGAACAAACTCAGCGAGGCTGTAGCTTTCAATGGTACGGATAATCAGATCGTAACGACAGCTGCAAATGGCAGTGTAACCTTCAAGCTGGCCGATGACCTGAAGACCCAGACCGTGACCGTAACGGGCAAGGATGGGAAAGACGGCCAGATTGGTATCACGGGCAAGAATGGTGCTGATGGCAGTGTAACTACCATTATCAAGACTATCGGCAAGAATGGCACGGATGGTACCAACGGCACACCGGGCGTTAATGGCACGGATGGCATCACACGAATCGTCTATCAGGATGGCAAAGACGGCGAAGCCGGCACGACAACGCATACGGTGGCAACACTGGACGACGGTTTGAAATTCGGTGCCAACGCAGCTGTTGAAAATGGCACGAACCCTGTTGGCAACAAGTTGAACAGTACCATTGATATCGTCGGCACGAAGGCAAAAGACGGCCATACCTATAGTGCTGATAACCTGACGACGACGGTTGCACAGGATGAAAATGGCAAGACGACGATTACCGTTCTCATGGATAATGCTATCAGTGCGGACTCTGTCAAGGTAGGCAAAGACGGCAAGGATGGCGTATCCATTACTGGCCCGAACGGTAAAGACGGCGTCAATGGTATTGATGGCAAAGTCGGTATTTCCGGAAAAGATGGTAAGGATGCCGTTTCCATTGCCGGTAAAGATGGTGTCGGCCATATCGGTCTGACTGGTCCAAAAGGGGAAGATGGGCAGGATGGTGCTTCTATCGACATCTCGACTGCTCTAAAACAGGCAACGCTGGACAGTCAGAAGAATCACCCGAAAGGCTCGTTCACCAATGCCGAACGCATTACGTATACTGATTCTTTAGGCTCCGTACATGATGTGGCTACCATGGATGATGGCATGAAATATGGTGGTGA
>NZ_JAIJHU010000067.1:0-13178 GCF_022723415.1 Barnesiella sp.
ATTCCGAGACAGATTGAGGCCTATGTTGAAGCAGATTGGAGTCCGAGATATGCAGTCAATAGCGGGCTATTGACAAAAATCAAGGGATTCAAGATGCGAAACTGGGGCTCAATATGGCCGGAACATACCTGCTTGCAATGATAATATTATTTCTCAATAAATTTAAAACAGCTTCTAAGAATTTAGAACTGAAAATGTGGTGAAAAGAAAAATGTTATACCTTTGCATGAAAAGCGAAGATAGGCTGTATTTCGGGAGAATCCGATAAATTTGTTTCTGTCTTTGGTTTACGCTATTTTTGTAGTTCATTTATATCGGGGTTTTCCCCGTAGAAATTTTATAGAATAAGATTATCAAATATGATGGCAAAACCTTGTATCCCGAAGGGTACGCGAGATTTCTCTGTGGAAGAGATGGCGAAGCGTAATTATATATTCAATACGATAAAGCATGTTTTCGGCCTTTATGGATTCCGTCAAATCGAGACTCCGGCGATGGAGACTTTACAGACCTTGATGGGAAAGTATGGAGAAGAGGGGGATAAACTTTTGTTTAAAGTCCTTAATTCGGGAGACTTTCTTTCCGATGTTACCGAGACCGATTTAGAGGAGCGTAATCTCAACCGCTTGTCTTGCCGGTTATGTGAGAAAGGGTTACGATATGATTTGACGGTTCCTTTCGCCCGTTTCGTCGTGATGCACCGTAATGAACTGACGTTTCCATTCAAACGTTATCAGATACAGCCCGTGTGGCGAGCCGACCGTCCGCAAAAGGGACGCTATCGTGAATTTTACCAATGCGATGCCGATGTCGTAGGTTCCGATTCATTATTGAACGAGGTGGAACTCATTCAAATGATAGACGAGGTTTTCGCCCGTTTCGGAATACGGGTCGCTATTAAATTGAACAATCGGAAGATATTGAGCGGGATAGCCGAGTGGATAGGTGCTCCCGATAAGATAGTCGATATTACGGTCGCTATCGATAAGCTCGATAAGATAGGATTGGATAAGGTGAATGACGAATTACGGGAAAAGGGTTTGTCCGAAGATGCCATCGCCCGATTGCAACCGGTGATTCTGTTGCAGGGGAGCAACGAAGAAAAGTTACAAGTGTTGCGTAGGGAATTATCCGCCTCGGAGGTGGGATTAAAAGGTATAGACGAGTTGGAATATATTTTACGAAAACTATCCGCTTCGTCTCTGCGAGCATCGTTTGAAATCGATTTGACTTTGGCTCGCGGACTGAATTATTATACGGGAGCTATTCTCGAAGTAAAGGCTCTCGATGTGCAAATTGGAAGCATTACAGGGGGAGGCCGTTATGATAATTTGACGGGAGTGTTCGGCTTGACGGGAGTTTCCGGTGTCGGTATTTCTTTCGGGGCCGATCGTATTTTCGATGTACTCAATCAGCTCGATTTATACCCGAAGGAGTCGATGGAATCGACACAAGTCCTGTTCGTTAATTTCGGAGAGCGGGAATGCGAGGTTTGTCTGTCTCATTTAGCCCGGTTAAGAGCTGCCGGTATACGGGCCGAAATTTATCCCGAAGCCGCTAAGATGAAGAAGCAGATGGGATATGCTGATTCCACAGGCGTGGAGTATGTCGCTTTGGTCGGTGAAAATGAAATTGCAGCAGAAAAAATCACTTTGAAAAATATGACTACGGGCGAACAGTCCCTGTTTACCATCGATGAGGTGATAGCTCTGTTCGCATAGCGGTTTCTTTATAAAATAGGTATCAATAGAATAATAGAATAGATGAAATCTGAGGTAGAATATTCCGGGTTTAGCGAATCGGAAGTATTGGCCAGTCGGGAACGGTATGGAGAAAATATATTGACTCCTCCGGCTCGTACGCCTATGTGGAAATTGTTTTTGGAAAAGTTTTCCGATCCGATTATTCGTATTCTTTTAGTCGCATTACTGCTTTCTGTCGCTGTTGCGGTTTATCATATCGCTACGGGCGAGGCCGGCATGTCGGCGTTGTTCGAACCGGCAGGTATCGCTTTGGCTATATTGTTGGCGACGGTTGTCGGCTTTCTTTTCGAAATGAGTGCGGCTAAGAAATTCGATATTCTCAATCAGGTAAACGACGATCTTCCTGTCAAGGTCATACGAGGCGGACATATGTTGGAGATACCCAAACGGGAGATTGTCGTGGGCGACATCGTTATGTTGAATGCCGGAGATGAAATACCTGCCGATGGAATTTTATTGAGTGCTGTATCGGTGCAGGTGAATGAATCTTCTTTAACCGGAGAGCCGATGGCGACTAAAACGACGATAGAAGCCGATTTCGATAAAGAAGCCACATACCCTTCCAATGCCGTGATGAACGGCTCTACGATGTTGGGTGGATACGGTGTCATGCAAGTGACGCAAGTGGGCGATGCGACCGAATATGGTAAGGTATATACCGGTTCTCAGATAGAAAATAATACGCAAACGCCCCTCGATAAGCAGCTAAATACGTTGGCTTCGTTTATTACAAAAGCGAGCTACATTATCGCTGCCGTTATTTTTATAGCTCGAACGGTTATTTACCTGACAGAGCACCCCGTTATCGATTGGTTATTGTTCGGAAGCTATCTGTTATCGACGGCGATGATAGCTGTTACGGTTATCGTCGTGGCTGTCCCCGAAGGATTGCCGATGAGTGTCACGCTCAGTTTGGCGATGAGTATGAAGCGTATGCTGGCGAATAATAATCTGGTTCGTAAAATGCATGCTTGCGAAACGATGGGTGCGGCTTCGGTGATTTGTACCGATAAGACCGGAACTCTCACGCAAAACCAGATGAGAGTGCATGAGGCGGCTTTCGATTATATTCCTGAGTCGGGAGTGGAGGACATTATTTTTGAGAGTATAGCGGCAAACTCGACCGCTCATTTAGATAAGGCTGCCGGCAGTGTGAAAGTGTTGGGCAATCCTACCGAGGGAGCTTTGCTGCTTTGGTTGGCCGACCGGGGAGTCGATTATGCAGCGTTGCGTCGTCATGCAGAGGTAATCGAACAGTTGACATTTTCTACCGAGCGTAAGTATATGGCTACGGTGGTTCAGTCTCCGTTGTTGAATCACCGGGTGCTTTATGTGAAAGGTGCTCCCGAATATGTGATGAATTTCTGTTCAGATCGGGTTACTTCGTCAGGAAATGTTCCTATGACCGATAGCCGTCCGATGCTGGAAGAAAAGCTGTTGCAATACCAAAATCAAGCCATGCGTACTTTGGGGTTTGCCTATGCTTTGGTCGAGCCCGATGAGGTGTGTTTCATCGCCGGACACTTGGCTCCCCATATCAAATTGACTTTCTTAGGTATCACAGCCATTGCCGACCCGGTTCGTAAGGAAGTGCCTGCGGCAGTTTCCGACTGTTTGAATGCGGGGATAAAAGTGAAAATCGTAACAGGCGATACCCCGGCCACAGCTCGTGAAATAGCTCGCCAGATTTCGTTGTGGACACCCGAAGACGGAGATCGTAATATAATTACAGGCCCCGAATTTGCGGCTCTCGACGATAAAACTTTGTTGGAACGTATCCCCGATTTGAAAGTTATCGCTCGGGCTCGTCCAATGGATAAGGAGCGACTTGTACGTTTGTTGCAATCGCAAGATGAGGTCGTTGCCGTTACCGGAGACGGAACGAACGATGCCCCGGCACTCAATGCTGCGCAGGTGGGGCTTTCGATGGGCGACGGGACATCTGTCGCCAAAGAAGCGAGCGACATTACGATTATCGACAATTCATTCGGTAGTATTACCAAAGCGGTGCTTTGGGGACGCTCGCTGTATCGTAACATACAGAAGTTCATTCTTTTCCAGATGACTATCAATGTGGCCGCATGTTTGATTGTCCTTATCGGTGCTTTTTTAGGAACAGAGTCGCCGTTGACAGTCACTCAGATGCTTTGGGTAAATCTCATTATGGATACCTTCGCTGCTTTGGCATTGGCTTCCTTGCCGCCCGACGAGCGGGTTATGCGGGACAAGCCGCGTCATTTGAACGATAATATCGTTACCCGGCCTATGGCAGGAGGTATCATCGGGACTGGAATTGCTTTTGTGTTGCTCTTGTTCGGGCTGTTGCAATATTTCAAACATGTCGATATTACATCGCTCGCTCAGTTCGATCTGTCGCTTTTCTTTACCCATTTCTTTAACTTTGCGCCAGTTCCCGGAGGGCTTACCCGATATGAACTTACCCTTTTCTTTTCCATATTCGTGTTTTTACAATTTTGGAATATGTTCAATGCGAAGGCTTTTGGAAATGTACAATCCGCTTTTGATCGTTTGGCTTCATGCAAAGGATTTCTGTGGGTCACCCTCATTATTCTAGCCGGGCAGATTTTGATAGTCAGCTTGGGTGGAGCATTGTTCAGTGTGACTCCTTTACAACCGATGGACTGGGTGTATATTTTTGTGGCAACCTCGGCCGTTTTATGGATTGGAGAGATATATCGGTTGATACGGCGATGGATTGCATGAATTGGTGAGTAAAAAAAGTAAGCCAATTTTTTGTGTAGTATAAAATAATCCCTTATCTTTGCACCGCATTTGACAATCGGTCGGTGCGATACATAAACATGTTGGCGAGATAGCTCAGTTGGTTAGAGCGCATGATTCATAATCATGAGGTCCCGGGATCATGCCCCGGTCTCGCTACAAAAAGAGTGATGAATTTCATCACTCTTTTATTTTCATCAAAATGTATTACGTCTATATTCTTTATTCTGTTTCAGTCGATAATTAGTGGAGATTGTCCTTGTATATTCTACTCCCTCTCCTCAGAAACTATCGTTCTTCGGTGTCTCCCTTATATTTTTGCGCTACAAAAACACAGTGGAGGAGTATGAATTCAACTCTCCCTCTGCTCATCGCAGGTGAGATAGGAGGAGTGTAGGGCGAGGGGGTTAAATATCTGATATAAACGGACTGATTAAGGTGGTGCTTTTCAACCCCTCCGTCACTACGTGCCACCTTCTCTATATGGCTAACGCAACACCCCGTAATGCTACGGGACACGGCAAGGGAGAAGAACAAACATGATATATAGGAACGTATTAAGAAAGTATTAACCTCCTCCTCTGTGTTTTGCATAGCAAAATATAGGGGAGGTGGCACGTAGTGACGGAGGGGTTGAATATCTCCAAAAATCTATTCGGCTGCTTTTTTACCGTTTGCCGAGGAGTTCGTAACGTGGTTGCCAACAAGAGATTCTTTATTAAAATACAGGTCTATCCCCACGAATTTTTTACGGAATCTTTATCCTCGCACCTATGTAGGCTATATTCATGATATGGCTACACGTCTATTCTGTTTTAATCGGGGATATATTCAACACTTCTTTTACATGATAGACTCCGGTATATTCAGCGGCAAATCCCTCGTTCGATTTCCCGGTATCGATAACTTTTAGTTCGGCATATACCGGAGTATATGGCTCGGAATTGTTGCCGATAGTTTTTTCATATTCCTCTTTCAGTGTTCCCGAATCATCGATGATCCAATATGAGGTGGTGTCGCCTTCTGCGATAAAAGAGCGTACTTCATGTCCGATGACTAATTTCCCTTTTACTGTAAACGTAGTAGATATAGCTGGTTGTATCGGAGTCGCTGGAATGATACTTTTGGGACGTGTATATGTTTTAACCAAATCACCTTTTTTCAAAATCAGACTGTCTTCCGATAGTTTGAAAATTTTTAAAGTATCAGAGAATGAGATTGTTTGGTGATTGCCGATGCTTTCTCCCGATAGAATGAGCCGGTTGTCCTCTTGCGCCCAAGATTTATATTGAAGGGTGGCCATATTGATGGACGTTGCTTCTCCGTTTTCTTTCAGACTGAATCCTTGTATCGTATTTGTAGTACCCGGTACTGGTTCAATCCAATCTCCGGTTAAAGTAGTTTTGTCGTGACAGGCTGCACATAAAACAGCAATTGCAATGAAAGGAATAAAATTTTTCTTTTTCATGCTAAATCCGTAGTTTAAATGAATATTTAGTAAAGGTAGCAAAAATGTATGATGGATATTGTAAATACTATCGAGGAAAGGGAGACTTTTGAAGGGAAATAGCGTATTTAAAAAATTTTAATATATAAAGACGCAGTATTATATTCTTTTCTCCAATTATTTATTGAAGTCGCATATAGTAGATTTAAAAAATAGAGATATGAATGCAAAAAAGATGTACTTGTCGGTATTCTTGGGAGTTTTATTATTGTCTTCTTGTAAAACGGCGAGAGATATGGTATCGGAAAATGATATTTGTGGTGAATGGAACGTGGTAGAAATTCAGGGTGAACCGGTTCGGGCTCAATCGAACCCCTTTATCGGATTCGATACGAAGAAAGGGAGAGTATATGGATATAGCGGTTGTAACCGTATAATGGGGAGTCTGGATCTTTCCAGAGACAATAAAATAGAATTGGGTCATATGGCATCCACTCTCATGGCTTGTCCCGATATGGAATTGGAAGGAAAACTTATCGAAGTGTTGTCTACGGTAAAGAACGTTAAACGCGCGGGTAAAAATAAAATTGCCCTGTATGCTTCGGATAAAGAACCTGTCATGTTATTGAGTAAGAGGTTTTCGGTAGTTCCTTTATCTGAATTGGAAGGAGAATGGGATATTGTTAAAGTGTATGGAGATACTTTATCTACCGATTTGGAAGTGCGACCGGGTGTCAAGTTTGATATTGCTGACGGTCGAATAAGTGGAAACTCGGGTTGTAATCGTATAACAGGGGAATTACGGAGTGATGAGACCGTAGAAAATTCTATCTCTTTCCACGGTGTGGCTGCAACTCGTATGATGTGTCCCGATATGGAGACAGAGAAAAACATACTTTCAGCTTTGAATAATGTGAGGACTTATGGCATACTCGAAAATGGGAATTTGGTATTTTTTACTGCTGGCGGTGCAGCGGTATTGGAATTGAGGCGGAATAAATAACTTTAACTATGATGTGAGAGGAGGCTGTTCTATATTATTCAAGAACAGCCTCCTTGTTTTACTACCATTTTGTTTCTTGCTGGGTGATTTCACCGTCCTCCATAGTACATTGTTCGAGACTACCTTCTTTTGCCTGAATGCAGATGTAGAGCATTTTTTCGGTTGATGTGCATCGTATGGAACGATTGCAGGCTGTGGCTACACGGACAATCGATCCCTCGGCAATGGGGAAAGCCGTATCGTTTACTTGAAAGTCGCCGGCGCCACTGAGAATAATATAAATTTCTTCGTTTTGTTTATGGCTGTGAAAGAAAGGTGCGGCTTGGCCGGGCTCTATTGTCCCGAATGAAATTTCGCAACCGGTTGTACCGACAGTGTCTTTGAGGAATTGTTTACCATTGAACTCGGCGAGTTTTCCGACAGATGTGTGGGTAAACTTTTCTCCTGAATTGATTTTTGTGATTTTGTCCATCGTTTTTTTCGTTTTAAGTTTACTTCGATTATCGTTAATAACTTTTGTTTTTTCAATACAAAGATGAATTTTTGCAAAACAATTTGCAAGAAGAAACATCGATATTAGTAACTTACATAAATGTAACCATTGCAGGAAATCAGTCATGTAGAAGTTGTTAAATAAGCTGAATTTTTATGCGAGCTCCGTAGAAAGCGTTACATGTAGGTCGAACGATAGGTAGTTTTTTCTCTGTGGGTCTATCGGGTTGAGATACAATATTGCATATCGTACTGAAATATATTTGCAAAATTCGGTATACGATAATGTAATACATGTTATATATCGATTCATATTGCTGTCATGTTTTCGTATTCTTTTGCTTTTACTTTTGCAGCGGAAAGAAAAAGGTAAAAATATATGTATAAAAGCGGATTACTGGCGGTTGTTTTAGGTTTTGTTTTTTCGATTCATGCATTGGGGATAACGGCTTCGGCAGGAAGTTTGATTACCGGAGAAGTCAGAGATAAGAAAAGTGGAGAGGCGATTATAGGGGCCACCGTACAAATAGAGAATAGTTCGGTAGCGACAGCTACCGATTTGGACGGAAAGTTTAGTTTGAAAAATATTCCCATAGGAAAGCAGACGATTGTTTGCCGATATTTATCCTATAAGACGGTTCGGGTTCCGGTGAACGTGAAGCAGGGAGAGTCTATCGCGGGTCTTGAAATTGAGATGGAGGAAGACGGGGTCGCCTTGAATGAAGTCGTGGTTTCTACCTATCGCAGGAACGATACGGAGATGTCTTTGTTGGAAGGAATGAAAGCGCAAGTACAGGTAGCGAGTGGTATATCTTCGCAACAGATTGCCAAAACACTCGATCGTGATGCATCGGAAGTGGTGAAACGAGTACCGGGTATATCGGTAATAGACGATCGGTTTGTTGTGGTACGTGGATTGTCGCAACGGTATAATAATGTGTGGATCAATGGGAACAGTTCTCCGAGCTTAGAATCTGATAGCCGAGCTTTCTCATTCGATATGTTGCCTAGCTCTCAAATCGAGAATATGATTATCTATAAGTCTCCGGCTCCCGAAATTCCGGCCGATTTTGCCGGTGGATTTATTCGTATCTCTACCAAGAGTTTACCTTTGCGTAACTCCATTCAGATTGGTTATACGACAGGATTCAATACCAATACTCAATTTGTAAAAACGCGTCTGAATCCCGGCAGTACTACCGATTGGTTGGGGTTCGATTTGAACAAGAGACCTTTGCCGAATGGCATGCCTTCGCACATGGACGTTACCGGCAGCGATCCGGCGGAAGTTACGCGGCTTACACGCTCGTTTAATAACGATTGGCGGGTGAAAAGTTATTATCCGATTCCCGACCAACGTTTATCTCTGACGATTAATCGGAGGTTCGAAACCGAGGGCGGGACAGATATAGGTATGACTACCTATATCAATTATAGTAATACTTATAAAACGATACAGGATATCACGAATGCCCGTTTCGGTATTTATTCTTCGGATGCCGATAAGCCGGTGTATCTCAATGATTATGTCGATAACCAGTATTCCAACGATGTGCGATTGGGCGCAATGCACAATTGGGCTTTTGTATTTGACGGAAAAAATAAATTGGAATTCCGAAACCTGTTTAATATGTTGGGTAAAAACCGATTGACCGAACGCTCGGGAGAAAGAAATGTGAGCGGTTTGACCTATCGGGAAGAGACGGAGATGTTGTACCAATCGCGTCTGAGCTATTTGGGACAGCTGACCGGTAATCATTTTTTAGATGAGAAGAAGCTCCATTCTCTGGCGTGGAACATGGGATATAGTTATGCTTATAGAACCGAGCCCGACCGCCGGATAGTCGTTAATCAGGCTGGAATGAGCGATGGAGTAGACGTATCGCAGTTAAAAGTAGGCAATGAGAGCATCAAACGTTATTTCCAATCTTTGTCCGACCATGTGTTTTCGGGTAGTGTGGACTACAAGGGAACAGTTCCTATGGGCGAGATACTCTCTACGGTGAAAGGCGGATTGATATCCGAGTATCGTACCCGTAATTATACGCCTCGCGAATTTATCTATCGGTACGAGAATCTCTCTCTTGAAGAACGTGCATATTACCTGTATCTGCCTTATGAAGAAATGATGAGCGAGGATTGGTTGAGTGCCGATAAAGTCTTTATAGACGAGATTACCGATAAGAAAAATGCTTATGAGGCATACAACATATATGGAGCGGGATATGGCGCGATAGAATTGCCGATGGGTAAATTCAATGTTTATGCCGGTTTGAGGCTTGAATACAATCGGTTGAGAATGAAATGGGATAAATCTCAGTCGGCATCGCAAGTGTTGATGACGAGCCGCAATTATACCGATCTCGATTTATTGCCTTCGGTCAATGCCACGTACAATTTCGATGAGCGCAATTTGCTTCGTCTGGCCTATGGACGTTCTTTGAATCGGGCAGAGTTTCGAGAGGTTTCGCCGGCTGTATATTACGATTTCGATCTTTTTAATGAAATAGGCGGGAACGAGAATTTGAAGACGTGTAAGATAGACAACCTTGATTTCCGGTACGAGTTTTACCCGCAACGGGGAGAAGTCATCAGCTTAGGTATTTTCTACAAATACTTCAAGAACCCCATAGAATGGACCTTTATAGATATGGGAGGATCGCTGCGATATAATTATGAGAACGCACTTTCGGCACAGAGTTTCGGTGCGGAGGTTGAAATTCGCAAGTCTCTCGACTTCTTAGGAATGAGAGGATTAAGTCTTTTACTCAATGCTACTTTGATAAAGAGTAGAGTACGTTTCGACGAATCGGGTATTGTTAAAACCGAAGACAGGGAAATGCAAGGGCAATCGCCTTATATCGTCAATGCCGGACTTTATTATCAGAATGAAAAGTGGGGATTGATGTCGTCGTTGCTTTACAATCGTTTGGGAAAGCGTATCATCGGCATCGGAAAGTCCAACAGTACTACGAATGATGTGAGCGTGAATATCCCCGATACCTATGAACTACCGCGTAATAGTCTCGATTTCACGGTGTCTAAGAAGTTCGGTAAACTCGTCGAGTTGAAAGCCGGAGTGAAAGATATCATTGGTGAAAAAGTAGTATATAAGCAGTATCCGCAATTTTATGATGCCGAGGGAAAGTTACAGAAACGCGAACAGACTACGAAGTCGTATAAACCGGGACGTTCGGTGAGCGTAGGTATCACATTCAGTTTTTAATCCTTTTCTATAATACTAATCAAACAGAAAAATCAAATGAAAAAACGATTCAAAACAATTGCTTTTGTATGCTTGGCGACAATGGCGGTAGTAAGTTGTGACGAGAACAATGATAATCCCATTCCGAGTGGAGAGACTTTCGATTTGGGAGACGGTTCGAATGCTTACGAGATTTCGTCCAATATGACTTTGACCTATCCGAACACCTATAATTTGAGAGGGTTCGTTTATGTTACCGAAGGGGCTACACTCACTATCGAGCCGGGTGTAGTTATCAAAGGAGAGAAAGAGTCTAAGGCTACGTTGATTGTGGAGCGCGGAGGCAAACTCATTGCCGAGGGTACGAGCGAACGCCCCATTGTATTTACATCGGCGCAGGCTCCGGGTAAACGTAAGCCCGGTGACTGGGGCGGTATTATCCTTTTGGGTAAAGCCAAAAACAACATGGGAGAGCAGACTATCGAAGGAGGTGTCAGAAGTAAACATGGAGGTAACGACGATACCGATAACTCCGGTGTATTGAAATATGTGCGTTGCGAATTTGCCGGTATCGAATATTCGACTGATAATGAAATCAATGCCATTACGTTTGGTTCGGTGGGTAGCGGAACGACAGTCGATTATGTACAAGTCTCTTACTCGGGAGACGATTCTTACGAATGGTTCGGTGGTTCGGTAAATTGTAAACACTTGGTAGCGTTGGGAACTTGGGACGACGACTTCGATACGGATAACGGATTTTCTGGTAAATTGCAGTTTTTGGCTGCTTTGCGGAATCCGAAGATCGGGGATAAATCGGCATCCAACGGCTTCGAATCCGATAATTGTGCCGACGCTGCGACCGTTGAACCTTATACTTCTTGCGTGTTTGCAAATGTATCGATGTTCGGTCCGGTACTTGATCCGACGAATTATACTAATGAGGCTGGCGTAAATGGAAGTCTTACTGATGCTCGTTTTCAGGCTGCTATGCATTTGCGCCGCAATACACAGTTGAGAGTGTTTAATTCTGTATTTGCCGGATTCCCCATTGGATTAATCATCGAGAATGATAAAAACTCAAAGACTCAGACTCATGCCACCGAGGGGAAATTGGTCGTTTCGAATTGTGTGTTCGCCGGTATGGTTAAGAATTATCAAGATGCACAATATTGGGCGAATGGTACACAGTTCGATCCTTCGGATAACGGAGCTTTTGCAGATAGTTATTTCAATAGAGAAGGAGGCAAGAATATCGCTTATACGGCTATTGACGATTTGAAACTGCAAGGAGACCCTCAGAATTTGACATCGTTCTGCATGGTTCCTTCTCAGGACAGTCCGTTAATAAGTCTGTCCGCCGATTGGAGCCATTCTCTGGTTTCTTCCGGTTTTGAACAAGTGGCCTATATAGGTGCGTTCGGACCCACAGAGACCGCTGCTAATAATTGGACGACCGGTTGGACAAATATGGATCCGCAGAATACGGTCTATTGATAAAAGATTATCGATCTAATACTATTATGAGGATATTCCCGTTTATAAGGAGTATCCTCTTTTATTAATCATATATATTTATTTTTATGAATCAGGCTCGGTTTCGTATAGTTTCACCCCCATTTTTTTGATTTGTGTTTTAATGTCCAGCGGCATATTGTTGTCGGTGACGATTGCACTCAATTTAGAAACGGGGGCGATAAAGGCAAAACTTTTTTTATTGACTTTTGATGAATCGAAAACGGCGATAGTTTCTTTTACCATTGTAATCATCGTTTGATTGATATTTGCTTCTTCTATGTTGGGAGTAGAAACTCCTCGTTCCAAATTAAAACTGTCCACACCCAGAAATAATTTGTCGCAATAAAATATTTTGAGCGTGTTCTCGGCTATGGGACCGACCGTAGAGAGACTTGAATCTCTTAAATGACCGCCCAGTAAAATGACATTGAACCGTTTGTATTTACTTAATTCTATGGCTATGTCTATGGCATTTGTAATGATGGTTAATTGTTTGAACGAGTGCAGGTTTTTAGCAATTTCCATCGTTGTACTGCCTGAATCGAGAATGATGGTTTCGTTTTCTTGTATCAGTGTAGCCGCCATGCGCCCGATACTTCGTTTTTCTCGATAATGAAATCTTTTTTTCTCAGTCGTAGCTTGTTCTTCTGCAATGTTTAATTTCGGTAAACGTATTGCTCCCCCTCTGACTCGTATCAATAAATTCCTGTTTTCAAGCTCTTCTAAATCTTTTCTGATAGTAACTTCCGATATATTAAACATTTGGCTAAGGGAAGATACCAATATTTTGGGACTGCTTTTTAGAAGTTGTAGGATTTGCGCTCGGCGCTCTTTGGCTGAATAGTATGTTTCCATTGTTGCGTAGTTTAATGATAAGGTTTTGGGATAAAAATATTTCGAATCGAAAGTGCTTGTGCTTGATTTTAAACTTATACCAAATTATTTTATTACTAAGGTAGATTGTTTTTTTAGAATACACCATAATTTAATAAATATTATATCGATAAA
>NZ_JAIJHU010000138.1:0-1503 GCF_022723415.1 Barnesiella sp.
ATTTTTGTCAATAGCCCGCTATTGACTGCCTATCTCGGACTCCAATCTGCTTCAACATAGGTCTCAATCTGTCTCGGAATAAATTTAAAACAGCTTCTATGTATTCGATATTTTCCGATGATTCTTTTATGGCGTTTTGAAGGGTGAATAGAGGGAACCTTGATGTGCGTGGCTTGTTTGTTGTACTGTTGTAAGTGAAAATAGATCTCGGAATCGGGAGAAAATTTTGGAATAGTGATTAGGTGATTGGTGAAATTGCGGGATAGGTATTACTTTTGGAATCATAAAACAGTGGATTTGTGTTATGGCGAAAGAACTTTTCAATCGGTATGTATGGCTGATCGATACGTTGCAGCGTTACGGAAGGCTTACCCGCAGAGAGATAGACGGGTTGTGGCAACGGAGCGAATATTCGGACGGCAAGCCGATGGCTCGACGGACGTTTATGAATTATCGTCAGGCCATACAGGAGATGTTTGACGTGAATATCGAGTGTGATGCTTCTACGTATGAATATTACATCGAGGACCCGGATGCTTTGCAGGGAAACGGTGCACGTGTGTGGGCATTGAACACGCTTGCGGTGAGTAACATGCTGAACGAGAGTCAGGAGTTGCGGAATCGAATCGTTTTGGAGAATATACCTTCGGGGCAGAAATTTTTGAGAATCGTCTTCGAGGCGATGAAGGAGAACCGGGTGCTTATTTTGTCGTATCGTTCATTCCGACGTGTAACAAGTTCGCATACATTGGCGGCTCCCTATTTCGTGAAGTTATTTCGTCAGCGTTGGTATGTCATCGCTAAGGATTTTACGGATCGGAAAATCAAGACTTATGCTTTGGACCGGGTTGCTTCTCTCGAATTGAGCAGTCGTACATTCGTCTATCCCGACAGTTTTTCTCCCATCGATTATTTCCGGGATTGTTTCGGGATTACGCACGACGATATGCCGGCGCAGGAGGTGGTGCTGCGTGTCCCTGCTTTGCAAGCTAATTATTTGAGGACACTTCCTTTGCACGAAAGTCAAGAGGAACTTGACCGGAACGAACATGGCTCTACGTTTCATTACCGTTTGAAAATCACTCCCGATTTCGAACAGGAGGTGTATGCTTTGGGGTATTGGCAAGCTGAGGTTTTGTCTCCGCAGACTTTACGCGATGCGGTGGCTGAACGGTTGTCCCGAAGTTTGGCGTGTTACGGAACGGCGGGGTTATCTTGCCAGGAACGCGGGAAGTAGAAGGTATTTATTTTTTCCTTTCATCGCCGAAAAGAAAGAACCCGGAAATGCAGCCGCTTTTTGTAGCTTTATTGCCCGATAAAGGAGGGGAGAATCTTGTTCTTTTCTTTATATTTTAACCCCCTTACCTTACGTGCACTCCCCCTATCTCATCTACGATGAGCAGAGGGAGAGGATTAAAAGCGACACTTCGATCGGCCTTTTGTGCTTTCTTTTTGCTTTGTGAGTACTTTCTATTCCTTTACAGAAACATAGGGAGAGAGTGA